>DATMBW010000232.1:0-5870 GCA_035559095.1 Ramlibacter sp. | reverse complement strand
CCGCCCGCGCGGCGGCCAGCAATTCCTCGTCGCGCCAGCGCGCACCCACGAGCTGCACGCCCACGGGCAGGCCGTCGGCCGACAGCCCGGCGGGCAGCACCATGGCGCGTGAGTCAAGCAGGTTGAATGGAAACAGATAGTGGTCGGCGAAGCGCGAGTGGGTAGCCGGCCGTGGTGCGCAGGCCGGCCGTCTCGAAGCAGTCCTTCAACGTGAACGGCACGCCGTGCAGCGGCCCGCAGGGCCGGCCCGCCGCCAGCGCCGCGTCGGCCGCGGCCGCGCGCTCGAGCGCGCCCTCTGCGTCGAGCGTCACGATCGCGTTGAGCGCGGGGTTGCGTTGCGCGATGCGAGCCAGCTGCGCTTGCACCAGTTCGGCCGCGGAACATTCGCGCCTGCGGATCGCGCTCGCCAGTTCGACCGCGGTCGCCCCGATCGACGTCGTCATGGGGTTCCTGTTCCTCAACGAGCGCGCTGGAACGCCGGCCGCGCCGCGCAGTCCTTGAACCATGCCGCCAGCCGCGGATGCGCATCGAGCTTGATGCCGAACGCCGTGCCGATCGCGAGCCAGCTGGCCGCGGCGATATCCACGAGCGTGAAATCGCCGAGCAAGTGCTCGCGCGACTTCAGGCGCGCCTCGATGGCATCCAGGCCGCGGTTGAACTGCGCCAGGCTGTACTCGGCGGCCGCCCGGCTGCGGTCTTGCGGCCGGTACGACACCGGCGTATCCATCCCGTGGTACAGGACCTGCATCATGTAGGGCCCGAAGTCGGCCATGGACCACACCGTCCAGCTCAGGGCATCGGCGCGCTCCTGGCCGGTGCCTCCGGGCCACAATTGCCGGTCGATGCCGTACTTGTCGCCCAGGTGCAGCAAGATCGCGCCGGACTCGAAGAAGCTCTGCTCGCCGTCCAGCAGCGCCGGCACCTTGCCTTGCGGATTGATCGACAGATAGCCCGGTGCCAGATGCTCGCGCCGGGTGGCGTCGATCTCGACGTACTCGTAGGCCAGGCCCAGTTCCTCCAGTGCCCAGGCGACGCGCGTGCCGGAGCTGCGCGGCCAGGAGTAAAGCGTGACGGCCATGATCGAACTCCTTGTCAGGGGCAGGCAGCGTACACCCGCCGCCGGTCCGTGCATAGTCCGCGCGTGGAATGGACCTGGCGCACCCGGCGCCGGCTATCCCAGCACCGGCTCGTCGGGCAGTTCGTTCGGGTTGGCCGCGCCGGCGCCGCGCGGAAAGTGCGCCACCAGCAGCGCCGAGACTTCTTCCAGGGCCTGGGTCAGGCCGTCCTCGAAGCGCCCTTCCCGGAACGCCGAGCCCATGCGCTCGACGATGGCCTGCCAGTCCTGCTGTGCCACCCTGCTGCTCAAGCCCCGGTCCGCGACGATTTCGATGGCGTGCTCGGCCAGCAGCAGGTAGATCAGAACGCCGTTGTTCTCCTGCGTGTCCCAGACTCGCAGCTTCCCGAACATCGCCACGGCGCGCTCGCGCGGCGTGGCACCGCGCCACAAATAGCTCAGCGGCAGGCCGGCCTCGACATAGATGCGGATCTCGCCGCTGTGCCGTTGCTCGCTGGCGGCGACCCGGCGCGCGAGGCGCGCGAGCAGCTCGGGCGGGATGGCCCTGCGGGTGTCGGATTCGTCCAGCCAGCGGTGCCGCAGCATGCGTGCGAAGATGTGTCCCCAGCTTCTTGCCTGTGCCATCACCAGTCTCCCGAGGCGCCGCCGCCGCCAAAGTCGCCGCCGCCCCCGGAGCCGCCCCAGCTGCCGCCTCCGCTGGAGCTTCCACCACTCCAGCCGCCGCCCGTGCCGCCGACCCAGGGTCCGCCACCCCAGCCGCCACGCCGCCCGCTGCCCATGCCGGGCAAGCCGCCGGAGACCAGCGAGAACACCAGCGCGATGAGCGCCGCGATGGCCGCCACGACGATGCTGGAGGTGATCAGCAAAGCGATCGTTCCGACGCCGGCACCGGTGGCCAGGGCACCCAGTTTGCGGCCCAGCACACCGCTCAGGATGCGGCCCGCGATCGGCACGGCGATGAACAGGAAGATGGCCAGGTCCATCCAGTTGAAGCCTTCGCCGCCGCCGCGCTGCGCGGGCGGGCTGGGTTCGGGCAATGCCTCGCCGCTCACGCGCGCAATGATGCGGTCGGCCCCCGCATGCAGGCCGCCGGCGAAGTCGCCCTGGCGGAACCTGGGGGTGATCGCCTCGTCGATGATGTGCTTGGCCGCCAGGTCGGGGATCGCGCCTTCCAGCGTCTTGGCCACCTCGATGCGCACCTTGCGGTCGTTCTTGGCCACCACCAGCAGCAGGCCGTCGCCGACGCCCTTGCGCCCGATCTTCCAGGCGTTGCCCACGCGGTTGGCGTAGCTGGCGATGTCTTCCGGCTGCGTGGTCGCCACCATCAGGAAGGCGATCTGCGTGCCCTTGCTCTGTTCGAAGGCGGCGAGCTTGTCTTCCAGCCCCTTGAGCTGGATCGCGTCGAGGGTGCCGGTCTGGTCGATCACCCGCGCCGACAGCGGCGGAATCGGCTGGAGGTCCTGTGCGAAGGCGAGCGATACCCATGCGAGGAGTGCCACCAGCAGCAACACAACCCGTTTCATGGGCTGACGTCCCGGACCTGACCCGGAATCCACGGTTGGGTGCAAAGCCGGATGTCATCCCGGGCTCGACCCGGGATCCATGGATTGCGGATCAGGCCCGCAATGACAAGACCGGGCGTTCCGCGAAACCGGCCGGCAATGACGGGCATCGCTATTTCTTGGTGCCGAAGTCCACCTGCGGCGGCGTGGAAATCTGCGCCTCGTTCTGCACGGTGAAGGTCGGCTTGGGCTCGTACTTGAACACCATGGCGGTGAGGTTGGTGGGGAAGCTGCGCGACAGCACGTTGTACTCCTGCACCGCCTGGATATAGCGGTTGCGGGCAACGGTGATGCGGTTCTCCGTGCCTTCCAGTTGCACGCGCAGCTCGCGGAAGCTCTGGTTGGCCTTGAGATCCGGGTAGCGCTCGCTCACCGCCAGCAGGCGGCTCAGTGCGCTGGACAGCTCGCCCTGCGCCTGCTGGAACCGCTGGAAAGCCTGCGGGTTGTTCAGGGTTTCAGGGCTTACCTGCACGGCCGTGGCCTTGGCGCGCGCCTCGATCACCTTGGTCAGCGTCTCCTGCTCGAAATTTGCCTCGCCCTTGACGGTGGCCACCAGGTTGGGCACCAGGTCGGCGCGGCGCTGGTACTGGTTGAGCACTTCGCTCCAGGCCGACTTGGTCTGCTCGTCCAGTCTCTGGAAATCGTTGTAGCCGCAGCCGCTGAGCGACAGCGCCGCCACCGTGATGAGGAGCCAGCGTTTCATGTTTTTTTCCTTTGCAAGCAGCAACGGTAGCATAGATGGGATGCCTTCCGGGCCGATTCAAGAGCCGCGGGCGCCGCCGCCCATCCCGCTGCGGCCCAAGCCGCGGCTGGTTATTGCCGGTGCCACCGGCGTGCTGGGCAACGAGGTATTGCGCCGGCTGGTGGGCCTGCGGCAGTTCGCGAGCACGCAGGTACTGGCCCGCGAGCCGATCACGCCCGGCCTGCGCGGTGTCGTCGCGACCGTGGTGACGTCCGACGCGCCCGCCCACTGGTTGCCGTCGGCGGCCGAGACCGGCGTCATCCTGTTCGATCCGCCCCGCCTGTTCTACCAGCGCGAGCGCGCGCTCTGGACGCCCCGGCCCGATCAGTTGCTCGAAGTGGCGCGGTGGATGCGCCGCAGCGGCGTCGCCACCTTGGCGGTCGTGCTGCCGCACGCGCAGGGAAGGCTGCCCGAAGCACTCAAGCGCGGTTTGGCCAGCTTGGACGAGCAGGCCGCTGCGTCGCTTGGCTTTGAACGATTCCTTCTTATTCGCTCCGCCCAGAAGCCGGGGGCGCCGGCCGCGACCGGCTTTCCTTCGCGCGTTGCGCACTGGATGCTGTCGATCTGCCGGTTCATGGTACCCGGCAGCGAACAGCCGGTGCGGTCCGCGAAGGTGGCCGAACTGCTCGCGGTGGGCCTGCAACTGGCCCGGCCGGGCATCCACATCGCCGCGCCCGAATTGGTCTGGCGCGCCGCGCAGGGCGACGTCCGGGAGATTGCCCGGCGATGGCTGCAGGGCTGAATCACAGGCAAAATCACTGCGGGATCGCAAGCTTCATGCAACAAAACAAGCTCCAGGCAGCCAGCGTCGCCGGCAACGCGGACGAAGTCGAGGCCGCGTTCTACGAGGCGCTGCAAAACGGCGACATCGACAGGCTCATGGCCTGCTGGGCCGACGAGGACGACATCGTGTGCATCCATCCCGGCGGCCCACGGCTGGTCGGCGCCGCGGCGATCCGGGCGGCCTTCGAGTCCATGTTCGGCAACGGCAGCCTCCGTGCCTGGCCCGAGCGCGCACGCAAGATGCAGGCCGTGGCCAGTGCGGTGCACAGTGTGCTCGAGCGCATCGAGGTCCTGGGGCCCGGCGGTCCGGGTCAAGCCTGGGTCGTCGCCACCAACGTCTACCACCGGACGGCGCAGGGCTGGCGCATGGTGGCGCACCACGCCAGTGCGGGCACGAAAAGCGATGTCCAGGAGGTCGGCGGCGACACGCAGGTGCTGCATTGAACTACGCGGCGCCATGGTGGTTGCCCGGCGGCAACCTGCAGACCATCTGGCCCGCACTGTTTGCGCGCCGCGGCGCCGGCGCACAGCTGGCCTACCGGCGCGAGCGCTGGACCACCCCCGACGGCGATTTTCTCGACCTCGACTGGCTTCCTTCGACAAGTGCAAGCCGAACGGACGTCCCGCTGCTGGTCCTCTTTCACGGCCTCGAAGGTTCCTCGCGCAGCCACTATGCCCAGGCTTTCGCCGGCTTCGCGCAAGAGCACGCCCTGGCCTACGTCGTGCCTCATTTTCGCGGCTGCAGCGGCGAGCTCAACCATGCGCCGCGCGCCTACCATTCCGGCGACCACGAGGAGATCGGCTGGATCCTGGGGCGGCTGCGGGCGCGGCACGCGGGTCCGCTGGTCGCCGTGGGCGTGTCGCTCGGCGGCAATGCATTGATGCGCTGGGCGGCCGAGGCCGGCGACCAGGCAGCCGCAAGCGCCGACGCGGCGGCTGCGGTGTGCTCCCCGATCGACCTGGCCGCGGGTTCGGCCGCGATCGGGCGCGGTTTCAACCGGCTGGTCTACACGACCATGTTCCTGCGCAGCATGAAGCCCAAGGCCCTGGCGAAGCTCGGGCAGCACCCCGGCCTGTTCGATGGCGCCCGGCTCATGGCGGCACGCGACCTCTACGAGTTCGACGACATCTTCACCGCGCCGCTGCACGGTTTTCACAACGCGGACGATTACTATGCGCGCGCCTCCGCCAAGCCGCACCTGCACCGCATCCGGATTCCCGCGCTGGTGCTCAATGCCTTGAACGATCCCTTCGTGCCGGCGTACAGCCTGCCGACAGCGCGCGAAGTCGGCCCGCACGTGACGCTGTGGCAACCGGCCGAGGGAGGGCATGTCGGCTTTCCGGATGGAGCCATGCCGGGGCACGCGGCCAGGATGCCCCGGGAGGTGGGCCATTGGCTGTTGCGCGCGGCGGGCGCGTCCTGAACCGGCGCGGTCGCCGCCGCACCCCGTCAGCGAGCGGGTGGTCTGGACGGTTTGTCCACGGCGACCGCAGGAACGATGGCAGCTGGATTGGCCATCGCGGCCACCGGCGCCGCGGCGACTGCCGAAGCCGCGGCCCCGTTGGCGGCGCCGGCCCCATCGCCGGGCGGCCACGCCACATCGGCCGCGTTGCGCGGCTTGCCTACCGGCGTGGCGCCCTTGCCCTGGCTCACCGCGGCGATATCTTCCTCGCTGGGATACAAGCCCATCACCCAGTAGTCGAAGGC
>DATMBW010000231.1:0-7633 GCA_035559095.1 Ramlibacter sp. | reverse complement strand
CCCTGCCGGCCCGCGCAAGCGCCAGCGGCCGGCCTCAGGTCCGGGCCAACTTGTGATGCCGTCCCTGGATATTGCGGATCGCCTGCGGACCCAGCGAGCCCACGAGCATGCCCACCACGCCCATCATCAGACCGGCGAGTTGCGCCGGGAAGGCTTCACCGGCAGGGGTCCCGAGGAACAGCAGCCAGGCCAGGATGCCCAGCACGATCGAGAAAATGGCGCCCTGGGTGGTCGCCCGCTTCCAGTACAGGCCGGCGGCAAGCGGCACGATGGCGCCGACCAGCGTCACCTGGTACGCGCCCGAAACCATGTCGTAAATCGGCTTGCCCTGCAGGCCGATCGCATAGGCGCACACGCAGGCGCTGAAAATCAGCACGGTGATCCGCATCGTCCTGAGTTCCTGGCGGTCGCTTTCGCGCCTGAAGAACTGGCGCCAGATGTTCTCGACGAAAGTGACCGAAGGCGCCAGCAGCGTGGCGCTCGCGGTCGATTTGATCGCCGACAGGAGCGCCCCGAAAAACAGCACCTGCATGATGAAAGGCATCTTTTCGAGCACGAGCGTCGGCAGCACCTTCTGCGGGTCGTCCTTGAGCAGCGCAGCCGTCTGCTCGGGCATGATGATCAGCGCGCTCGCGACGAGGAACATGGGTACGAACGCGAAAATGATGTAGCAGACGCCGCCGATCACGGGGCCTTTGGTGGCCGCGCTCACGTTCTTGGCCGACATCACCCGCTGGAAGACGTCCTGTTGCGGGATCGAACCCAGCATCATGGTGACCGCCGCCCCGACGAAAAAGAACACGTCTTTCGCGGTGGGTTCCGGCAGGAAACGGAACAGGTCCTTGCTGGCGGCCAGGGCGATCACCTTGTCGGCCCCCCCGGCCTGGTTGCCGGCGAACACCGCGAGGATGAACAGCCCGGACACCAGAATGATCATCTGGATGAAGTCGGTGACCGCCACCGACCACATGCCCCCGAACAGCGTGTAGGCAAGGATCGAGAGCGTGCCGATGATCATTCCCTGCCAGGGCGCGATGGCGCCCGCCGAGAGCACGTTGAACACCAGGCCCAGCGCCGTCACCTGCGCCGAGACCCATCCGAGGTAGCTCAGGATGATGATCAGCGAGCACACCACTTCGATCGTCCGGCCGTAGCGCTCCCGGTAATAGTCGCTGATCGTGAGCAGCGTCATCCGGTAGAGCTTGCCCGCGAAGAAAAGCCCCACCAGGATCAGGCAGGTGCCGGCGCCGAACGGGTCCTCGACCACGCTGTTCAGGCCGCCGTTGACGAATTTGGCGGGAATGCCCAGCACGGTTTCCGAGCCGAACCATGTGGCAAAGGTGGTCGTGACGATCATCACGAGCGGCAGATGCCGCCCGGCAATGGCGAAGTCGGCGGTGTTCTTCACCCGCTTCGCGGCCCACAGGCCGATGGCGATGGTGATCAGCAAATAGACGATGACCAGGGTCAGCAGCACGGCTCGCTCCTCAATTCAGGCTGGGCGCATTATCCGAAAAAAGGCGGCGCCCCGATCCTAGAACAATCGCACCCGCACGAGCAGCTGCATCACGATCAGGCCCAGGGCGAAACCGAAGCCGCCATAGACCAGGCCCTGCAGCAGGCGGTTGGTTCTTTTTTGTTCAGTCAGCAGTTCCTGCAGTTCACGCCCTCGATCCACCGGCTTTTGCCGCAGGAACTGGTGCAGCATCAGCGGCAGGTCCGGCAGCAGCTTTGCATACCGCGGCGCCTGGTCGCGCAGCTCGTCCAGCATTTTCTGCGGCCCCACCTGTTCGAGCATCCACGTTTCGAGGAACGGCTTGGCGGTGCTCCACAGGTCCAGGTCGGGGTCGAGTTGCCGGCCCAGGCCTTCGATGTTCAGCAAGGTCTTTTGCAGCAGCACGAGTTGCGGCTGGATTTCCACATGGAAGCGGCGCGAGGTCTGGAACAGCCGCATCAACAGCAGCCCCAGCGAAATTTCCTTGAGCGGGCGGTCGAAGTAGGGCTCGCACACGGTACGCACCGCCGCCTCCAGCTCGTCCACCCGGGTGTCGGGCGGCACCCAGCCGGACTCGATGTGCAGTTGTGCCACCCGTTTGTAGTCGCGCCGGAAGAAGGCCGTGAAGTTCTGCGCCAGGTATTCCTTGTCGTACTCGGTGAGGGTGCCGATGATGCCGAAATCCAGCGACACGTAGCGCCCGAAAGTCGCCGGCTCGATGCTCACCTGGATATTGCCCGGGTGCATGTCGGCATGGAAGAAGCCGTCCCTGAACACCTGTGTGAAGAAGATGGTGACCCCGTCGCGCGCCAGTTGGGGGATGTCGACGCCGGCCTGGCGCAGGCGGTCCACCTGGCTGATCGGCACCCCGACCATGCGCTCCATCACGATCACTTCGGGGTGGCAGTAATCCCAGAGCATTTCCGGGATCAGCACGAGGTTCAGACCGGCCATGTTCCGCCGCAGCTGGGCCGCCGCCGCGGCCTCGCGCACCAGGTCCAGCTCGTCGTGCAGGTACTTGCTGAACTCCGCCACCACCTCGCGCGGCTTCAGGCGCCGGCCCTCCCTGGACAGGACATCGAGCAAGCCGGCCATCATGCGCATCAGGCTCAGGTCTTTCTCGATCACCTTCAGCATGCCGGGGCGCAGCACCTTCACCGCCACGTCGCGTGTCTGGCCGCTGCGATCCTTCAGCGTCGCGAAATGCACCTGTGCGATCGACGCGCTGGCTACCGGTTCGCGATCGAAGCTGGCGAAGATCGAGTCCACGGGCCGGCCGAACGCGCGCTCGACGGTGGCCATGGCCACGTTGGAATCGAACGGCGGCACGCGGTCCTGCAACCGCGCCAGTTCGTCCGCCACGTCCTGGGGCAGCAGGTCGCGGCGCGTGGACAGCACCTGGCCGAACTTCACGAAGATCGGCCCCAGGTGCTCCAGCGCCTGGCGCAGACGCTGGCCGCGCGGCGCCTGCAGGTTGCGGCCGAACGAGAGGAAGCGCGCGAGGGCGCTGAGCGACGGGCGCTGAAAACTGTTGAGAACGAGCTCGTCCAGGCCGTAGCGAAACGCCACCCAGACAATGAAAACGCCGCGCAGGTAACGCGTCATGCCTGTCGTGAGCCTGCCGAATCGGCCCCAGCCTGACCGGGACCGGGCTCAGGAGCCTGTCCGGCGCCGGGCGAAGGACGCGCGAACTGCCGCAGGGCCTGCACCATCCGGCGCGCCGCCGTCCCCATGGCGTGGGCCGGCGCGTCGCCCACCAGGAGCGAGAGGTCTTCCTCGAGGTCCCAACGCACATGTTCGACCAGCCAGCTGACCTCGTTGGCGAACTCCACGTCGCCGGCAATGCGCACAGGCGGGTTATCGCCGCGCAAAGCCGCCTGTGCCAGCTGCCAGGGCGACTCCTCGGTGAGCGTCAGGGTCAGGTCGGGCTGGCCCGACCCCTTCGCCAGATCCAGCAGCCCCGCGGGAGTGGCGACCAGCCGCATCACGAAGATGCGCCAGCGCGCCTCCAGCACCCGATCGGCCTGCTGCGCCAGCCGGGCCTGGGCCTCGGGCTCCTGCATCAGCACGTGGTTGAACAGCAGCACGAGTCGGCGCTGGATTTCCTCGACCACCCACTGCGGCGGCTGCAGGCCGGCGGTCAGCCGCTCGAACAGGGTGTCCAGAAATGGAAAGGGGGACTGTGTTGCCATAGCCCCCCATTATTCCTGATGCCGTAAAGCGTTCGGCGTTTGGCGTTCAGCGGAAATTCACGCTTGACGCCCAACTCTCAACGCCCAACCTGCTATTGCAGAGCCTGCACCCCCGCCACCAGCCAGCCGCTGGAGCCGCTCTTGGGCTTGGTCATGTTCCACACCTCGCGGAACGGGCTGGGTCCGGCGGACGGCTCCTCGCGGATCATCCCGGAGAACTCCACGCTGGCCATGTAGTCGTTGCCCAGGTCCTCGATGCCAAGAAGCTGGGCATCGAGCATGACCACTTCGGTCTTGTTGGGTTGGCCGTCCTTGTGCGCCTCGCGCTCGGCCAACTGGGACTTGATCTCGGTCAGCATTTCGTCGGTCATCATCGAGCGCAGTGTCGGGATGTCGGCGCGGTCCCAGGCGTCCTGCAAGGTGACGAAATTGCGTTTGGCCGCCGCGACGAAACCCGCGGTGTCGAAGCCCGGCGGAACACCCCAGGACTGCGATCCGGCCAGGGCCGAGCCGATCTGCACCCCGCTGCCCTGCCCGTATTTGGCCGCTTCGAACGCCATGCTGCTGCGCTCCCACGGCCGCGCCGAGGCATCGTTGCCGACCTTGTCCGGGCTGTATTGACGCGGCGGTGCGGCCACGTCGGCCGGCGCCCCGGCGCCTTGCAACGCGAAGGGCCGCCCGCCCTGGCCGCCGCGGCGCGAGCGCATCACCAGCCCGATGACTACCATGACAACCATCACCGCCAGGGCAATCAGCAGGAACTGGCCGAAGGCTGCGCCCAATCCCAAGGAATTCGCCAGCCAGGCCAGGCCCAGGCCCGCCGCCAGGCCACCGAGCATTCCGCCCCAGGGGCGCTTGGGCGCTGCGGCCGCGGCATTGGCGCCCGCCCCGGGCTGCGCCGCCGGGCTAGCCTGGTTTTGGGCATTGCCCGGCGCCGCCGGTGTCGGTTTGGCTGCCTCGCGCTGGGTCACGTTGCCCGATTGCCGGCCCATCGAGCCGCCGCCGCCCATCCGACGCGCCGCGTCCGCTTCAAAGCTGGCCAAAGCCAGCACCGCCACCAATACCCACGACCACGTCTTCATACTGACTCCCTGGCGCGAGAGCGCGCCCTTAACACTTGATTCCAACATGCAAAGCTACCACACCGCCTGTCAGGTTGTGATAGTCCACATGGCCGAAACCACCTTTTTTCATCAGTGCCTTCAGCTCCTCCTGACCGGGGTGCACGCGAATCGATTCGGCCAGGTAGCGGTAGCTCGCGTCGTCCCCGGCCACCAGTTTGCCCAGCCGCGGCAGCACCTGGAACGAGTACCAGTCGTAGGCCTTTTCCAGCGGCTTGGCGACCTTGGAAAACTCCAGCACCAGCAGCTTGCCGCCCGGCTTGAGCACCCGGTTCATCTCGGCCAGCGCCGCATCCTTGTGCGTCATGTTCCGCAGCCCGAACGCCACGCTCACCAGGTCGAAGCTGTCGCCGGGAAAGGGCAGCTTCTCGGCATCGCAGACCAGCGTGGGCAGGGCTACTCCGGCGTCGAGCAGGCGATCGCGCCCGGTGCGCAGCATGGCCTCGTTGATATCGGTGTGCACGACCCGGCCGGTGGCGCCCACCTGCCTGGCGAAGGCCAGCGCCAGGTCGCCGGTGCCCCCGGCGATGTCGAGCACCTGGTCGCCCGGCCGCACATTGGCCGTGAGCACCGTATAGGCCTTCCATGCGCGGTGCAGCCCCATGGACATGAGGTCGTTCATCAGGTCGTAACGAGGCGCGACCGAATCGAACACGCCGCGCACACGCCGCGCCTTCTCGCGCTCTTCGACCGACTCGAAACCGAAATGGGTGCTGCTCATAGGGTAATCGTAGGGCAATCGCGG
Organism: Ramlibacter sp.; assembly: GCA_035559095.1. Lineage (GTDB taxonomy): Bacteria > Pseudomonadota > Gammaproteobacteria > Burkholderiales > Burkholderiaceae_C > Ramlibacter. Next base: position 2,080 of record DATMBW010000231.1, on the reverse strand, counting down.
CTTGGACGCGCGCAACCCTGCAGGAAAACAGGGAATCTGTGGGCAGCCCGCGTCAGTGGCTGCAGCCGGGTGCCTGCTTGGCGGGCATGGGAGCGTCGCGGTCGACGCCCGCTTCCTTCAGGCGGCGCTCGTAATCGGCCCACAGCTGGTCCTGTTGCGCCCCCAGGAAATACAGGTAGTCCCAGGAGAAGATGCCGGTGTCGTGGCCGTCCGAGAAACTTGGCTGGACCGCATAGTTGCCCACCGGTTCCAGCGCTGTGAGCTGCACGTCGCGCTTGCCCGTCTGCAGCACTTCCTGCCCGGGGCCATGCCCTGCCACCTCGGCCGAAGGCGAGTAGATGCGCATCAGCTCGAACGGCAGCCGGAACTGCGCGCCATCGGAAAACGAGACTTCCAGCACGCGCGACTGTCCATGCACCGTCAGCGAACGCGGGGTCGGGGTATCGGAATTTAAACCTGCCATCCCATGAGTTTATCCCGCCGCCTAGAAACGCACGACGAGGTTCACATAGACCCTGTCGTCGCCTTTCTGGGGCGCCGCCGAGTTGAAAGCGAGCGGGACGCTGCTGCCGTTGAGCAGGCGGCCATAGTCCACCGACACCGCGAACGGCTCGATGGCATAGCGCAGTCCCAGGCCCGCACTGGACAGGCGGTCACTCCGGGGCTTGCCGGTGTCGTTGGGGCTGTTGTTGCCGAGCCAACCGGCGTCCACGAAACCGAGCAGGCGCAGGCCGGGGCGCAGCTCTGGCGTGCTGACCTCGAGCGTGGCGGACACGCCCTTGTCGCCGGTAATCGGGCGGTCGTCGCTGGTGCCGCGCAAGGAACCCAGGCCGCCCAGGCCGAACTGTTCGCCCGAAATCAGCACGTCGGGGCTGTACTGGTACTGGCCTCGCGCCGACCAGATCCAGGTCTGGGCGAAGGACGCCGAATAGCTCACGCCGCCGCGCAGCGCCTTCCAGTGCACCGTGGTGATGCGCGGGTCTTCATTCTGGTAGGAGGCCAGGTCGTTGTTGCGCCCGCTGCCGGTGTTGACGGCGAGGTCGACGTTGTAGCCCCAGGCCGCGGTGTCGGACTCGGTGCGGGCCGTGTAGGCCAGGGTCAGGGGACGGCTGCGGCGGTCCACCCCGACCACGACGCCACTGATCAGCGCCGCGTCGAAGACCTTGTCTTCCAGGGCCAGGGACACATAGCTGCGCCGGCCGCCGGCCGGGTGCAGGTACGCGGTGTAGCTGGCGCCCAGCGTGTGGCCGGCGCCCGTGCTGGTGAAGCTGCCGAAGTCGCCCACCACGTCCGAGCGCGTGTAGCTCGTGCCGATCACGCCGCCCAGGCTGTACAGGGGCACTTTGTACGCCAGCCCCAGCTGCTTGACGTCCTCCGTGCGTTCCAGCGAGGTGGTGTAGGCGCCGATGAACTGGTGGTCGCGGTTGAACACGTTGGTGTGGCCGCCCGAGACGGTCAGCCGGTCGCGCCCGGACGAACTGGAGCCGGCGTTGGAGAGCCCGACGCCGAAGGTCCAGGGCCGGTTTTCCTTGACGGAGATCGTGGCGTCGATCTTGTCGGGCTCATCGGACTCGCGCAGTCCCACCTGGACCTGCCGGTTGGGGTTCTCGTTCGCGATGGCCGTCTGGATGGCGAGCTGCTTGAAGTTCGGGCTTTCGCCCTCCCGCAACTCGGGCAAGGCGCGCCGGATATTGCCTTCATCGTAAATGCTGCGGCCCTGGATATGGACTTTGGCGACGCTGAACTTGACGATGTTCAGCGCCACGGTGTCGCCCACCTCCTGCGGCGGCAACGCCACGCGATGCAGGCCGAAGCCCTTGTCGCGCAGGGCGGCTTCCAGGGCCGCCGTGGCCTTTTGCAAGGTTTCCAATGTGGCGTCGGCACGCAGGAACGGCGCGAGAACGCGCGCCGTCTCGCCCTCGCCCAACGGATTCTCACCCGTGACCTTGAATCCCTTGATCGTGAACACCGGGGACGGCGCGGCCGCGGCCATCGGGGCGGGAACGGGCGCCTGCGCCAAAGCCGCTGCGCTCGCGGCAATCGACAGGGCGAGCACGCCGCACCGCGCGCGCCCGCCGTC
>DATMBW010000230.1:0-3966 GCA_035559095.1 Ramlibacter sp. | reverse complement strand
AATGTGCCGGCCGAGCAGAAGCGGGGCCTCACCATCGGCATGGCCATGACCGAAAAGCAGGGCGGCTCGGACGTGCGGGCCAATACCACGCGCGCGATTCCGGTGGGCGTGGAGGGCCCGGGCCAGGCCTACGAACTGGTGGGCCACAAGTTCTTCGTGTCGGCGCCCATGTGCGACGCCTTCCTGGTGCTGGCGCAGGCGCCCGGCGGCCTCTCCTGTTTCCTGGTGCCTCGCTGGCGCCCCGACGGCAGCAAGAACCCGATGCAGATCCAGCGCCTGAAAAAGAAGATGGGGAACGCGTCGAACGCCTCGAGCGAAACCGAATTGCGCGGCGCGCTGGCCTGGATGGTGGGCAAGGAAGGCCGTGGCGTCGCGACGATCCTCGAGATGGTCGTGATGACGCGGTTCGACTGCATCGCCGGCTCGGCCGCGCTCATGCGCATGGCGCTCTCGCAAGCCCTCCATCACTGCCGGCAACGCGCCGCCTTCGGCAAGCTGTTGGCCGAGCAGCCGCTGATGCAGAACGTGCTGGCCGACATGGCGCTGGAATCGGAGGCGGCCACGGCCGTCGCGATGCGCCTCGCTCGTGCCCTGGACCGGCGGCACGACGCGCACGAGGACCATCTGGTTCGGCTTGCCACGGGCGTGGGCAAGTACTGGATCTGCAAGCGCACGCCGCAGTTCACAGCTGAAGCCATGGAATGCATCGGCGGCAGTGGCGTGATGGAGGACTCGCCGATGCCGCGCCTGTACCGGGAAGCCCCGGTGAACCCGATCTGGGAGGGCAGCGGCAACGTGCAATGCCTGGACGTGTTGCGCGCCATGAGCAAGACCCCGGACGTCATTCCCGCCTTCCTGGCGGAGCTCGCCGCCGCGCGCGGCGGCCACGCGTCGCTCGACCGGCACGTGGCCGGGTTGAAGGACGAGTTGCGCGACCTCGGCGACATCGAGTTCCGCGCGCGGGACCTGGTGGACCGGATGGCCCTCGCGCTCCAGGCCGCCGAACTGGTCAGGCACGCGCCGGGCTACGTCGCGGACGCGTTCTGCCGCTCGCGGCTGGACAGCCGCGGCCACCACCAGTATGGCGCGCTGCCGCGCGATGTCGATGCACGTGCGATCCTGGCGCGCGCACTACCGGCCTGAATGCAACGGCCTCATTCCCGAGTGAGCGCGTAGTCGAGATAGCCCCTTACCGCGTGCTGGATGGCGTCGACGAACGGGGCTTTCGGCGGAGGAACGTCGTGCACCAGCAATGCGTTGCGCAGCGACGCCTCGCTGATGGAGAAAGCAGTGAACGCGATGGGGTGAGGGTCCCGCTGGGCGGGCCAGTCCGAAGCATTCGCGAAGGCCTCGGACACGGCATTCACGTGAAGCATGTACCCTTCCTGGTACACCGCCGGCGGCGTGAGCCGGCGCTCCAGGAACACCAGGGCGCGCCATGAGTCCGGCTGCGAATACATCGCTTCGGCAAAGGCGTGCACCATGGCATCGGACCGCTCGCGCAGGGTCGAAGCGCCGGGCGCGGACATCGCCGCCCCGATGGTGCGCGCAAGGCGGCGCACCCACGAATTGATGGTGACCGCCGCGATGGAGTCCTTGTTCGGGAAGTAAAGGTACAGCGTCCCCAGGCCCACCCCGGCGATCGATGCGATCTCCCGCATCGAGACCCGCTCGTATCCTCTCTCGACCAGCGCGAGCACAAAAGCGTCCTGGATGGCCCCGGACGTCATCCGGGCCCTGGACTGTGAGGGTTTTCGGCGGGGTTTGATGGAAACGTTCATGACCGCTAAGCGCGCAACACTAGCTCAAGCAATACGCATTACAGCACCAGCGGACCCGTGGCCGCCGTGGACCGCATTTGACGCCGTGGCGGGCATACAAGCGCGATACAAGAATGCAGCCCGCTGAAATCCGGCCAATACGGGCGCTGCCGACACTGGAACCCACAGCACAGGGGTGCTCAGCTGAAGAGGTGTTCCATGATCACGAAAGATTCCGCGGGTTATCCCGTTTCCGGGGCCAGTCCCGAAAGCCTGGCCGCCTACGAAAAAGCCGCGGCCGAACTGCGCTGCTTTCGCGGCGACCCGGTGAGCAGCGTGCAGGCGGCGATCGAAGCGAGCCCAACCATGCCAATGGCCCACGCGCTGCACGCCTGGCTGCATCTGCTGGGGACCGAGCCGGCTGGGCTGCCGGTGGCGCACGCCAGCCTGGCTGCAGCCAAATCCCTGCCCGCCGACGACCGGGAGCGCGGGCATCTGCGGGCGATCGAACTGCTCATTGATGGCCACTGGCGCGAAGCGGCCAGGGCGCTGGAGGATGTGACCGCCGCCTGGCCCCTGGACACGCTGGCGTTGCAGGCCGGCCACCAGATCGACTTCTTCACCGGCGATTCGCGCATGCTGCGCGACCGTGTCGCCCGGGCCTTGCCGGCCTGGAGTGCGTCGGTGCCCGGCTACCACGCGGTGCTCGGCATGTATGCGTTCGGCCTGGAGGAGTGCGGCGACTATGCCCGTGCGGAGGAAACCGGTCGCCGCTGCGTCGAACTCGAGCGGCGCGACGGTTGGGGCTGGCACGCGGTCACGCACGTCATGGAGATGCAGAACCGCTCCGGCGACGGCATCGGATGGCTGCGCGCCGACACGGACGCCTGGTCCAAGGAGAGCTTTTTCTCCGTGCACAACTGGTGGCACCTGGCGCTCTTCTACCTGGAGCGCGGCGACGTCGATGAGGTGCTGCGCCTGTGCGATGGCCCCATCTTCGGCGCCCGGTCGCAGGTCGTGCTGGACATGATCGACGTGAGCGCGCTGCTGTGGCGGCTGACGCTGCGCGGCGTCGACGTCGGCGGCCGCTGGGACGCCATCGCCGACATCTGGGCGCCGGTGGCCGCGGCGGGCAATTACGCCTTCAACGAGTTCCACGCCATGATGGCGTTCGTCGGAAGCGGCCGCGAGCACGAACAGCAAGCAGTGGTCGGATCGCTCGAAGCCGCGGCGGCGGGCAGCGCGGACCCGGCGGCATTTGCGCGCGAAGTCGGTCTCGACGCGACACTCGCAATTCAAGCCTTTGGCCGGGGCCGGTATGCCGACACCGTGCGGCTGCTGCGGCCCCTGCGCAGCTACGCGCACCGATTCGGCGGCAGCCACGCGCAGCGGGACCTGATCGATCTCACCTTGATCGAGGCGGCGAATCGCTCGCGGCAGAAAGAGCTGGCCGATGCGCTGGCGGCCGAACGGCGGGCCCGGCGTGGCGCCGGCCAACCCGCCGGGCGCTCGGCCCAGGTCGTCTTCGCGGCGCGCCTGAACCCTCAATTCGCGCTTCAGGACTAGAAAGACGCAGCTTCGCGCACGAGCTTCCGGACGATTCCGGCCACCTCGCGCGCCGCCCGGCTCAGCGGCCGATGGGTGGTGGTCGACATCACGACAAGGCGCGGCACCCGCGGCTCCACGATCTCGCGCGCGTGCAAAGTGCCCCGGGCCAGCTCCCGCCCCACTGTTTGCGGACTCAGCACCATGAAACAGCCCTGGCGGCTCATGATGGCTTTTTGGGCTTCGGAGGAGTCGGCCTCGGCGACGACGTTCATCTTGAGCCGCTTGTGACGCGCGACGGCGTTGATCGCAACCCGCAGGCCGTGCGGCATCGAAGGCAGCACCAGCGGCACCTTCGCGAGTTCGCGGAAGGTGATCGTGGGCGGCAGCCCGGCCACCTCCTTCTGGCGCGGGCCGACCAGCGACAGATGCGTGGAGATCAGGACTTCCTCGCCGCGCGAGGCGGTCTTCCGGTACCGCCCGATCAGAGCGATGTCGGCACGGCCGTCCGCCAGCAATTCTTCATTGCGGCCGCTGAATCCCTCGATCATCCGCAGCGTGATGCCGGGATAAGTCTTGCGCACGCTATCAAACAGGTCGCCGGCGATGCTGTGCATCATCCAGGGCAGCAGCGCCACCGTGACCACGCCCGAGGGCGCCT
>DATMBW010000229.1:0-2639 GCA_035559095.1 Ramlibacter sp. | reverse complement strand
AGATACTCGGACCACAGCGCGCCGGACACCTGGGGGTTCTGGTGCCGCAAGCCCGTGGGCATGCCTGGTGTGCAGCGCAACCCTCGCAACCAGGTCGGCTGGGGCATTGCCGACGACCACTTCGCCATCGCGGCCATCAGCCTTCCAGGGCAGGACCACACCGGTGCACTGTTCCAGGCCTCCCACGCGGAAGAGCGGCACTTCTCGGAGATGGGTTTCAGCAAGAGCCAGCCGCGGGCCAGGTGGACCGACGCGAGCGGCAAGCAAGTGGAGCTGATCGGCCCCAGCCGGTTGAAGGCCAACACACCGGCCGTCGTCTCGTTCACCTCGGCGGCCGGATCGCAGAAGCTGCGCGTCAATTCGGCGGTGGTCGCGAGCAGCGCAGCCACTTTTGCCCCAAGTGCGTTCGACCAGTTGCTGATCGGCTGGGGCTTCGTGAACTATTACCCGCGCGCGGGTTTCATGGGGAATATCTTCGCGGTGATCGCGGGCAAGGGTTCTCCCACGCCCGGCGAAATGGCGGTGTTGGAGCGCTACCTCGCAAACCTGGCCGGGGCGCGGATCTAGGGCCTAGCGAAAAGCGAAGTGCTTGCTGCCGAGGTAGTTGACGATCAAGGCGACGATGGACGCGATCGCGAGCGGCACCAATGGCCTGTCGGCCATCGCCGACGATGCGAGCACCAGGAATGTGTACACAAGGAAGTTGACGCTCGCGCCGCCCGCGCTGACCGCCGCATACCGTGCCAGGCTGCGCAGGAGGGGGCCGTCGTATTCCCGGAAAGTGATGCCGCGATTGAGCACCCACGTCGCAAAGACCGCGACCGGGACCGCCACGGCCCTGGCCGCGATCGGACCCCAGCCCGCCAGGCTCACCAGCGCCTGCAGCACCCCGGCATCGACAACGAAACCGAGAACGCCGACGACGCCGAATCTGAGGAAAGTAGCCAAACCATTCATGGGAAATCCCGGTCCGTTCAGGATACCCAGCGCTGGAAATCGAGCAAGCGTGCCGCCACCCCGATCGCCATCACGGCACCCACTGCTGCCAGGCCGCCGATGAGTGTAGCCGAGCGGCTGCGCCAGCCGTCGGCCAGCAGCGGCAGCGCCAACAGGGTCGCCGCGATCACCGCCATGATCGGCCAGAAGTAATAGCGCATGTCGGTGGCAATACCGATCACCAGGTAGGCGCTCGAATAGCCGAGCGCGGAAACGACCAGGACGCGCGCGAGCACCACCGGGGGCGTCGGGCTCTGCCGTCCGACCAAAGCCAGCAGGAATGCGCCCCAGGCCAGCCAGGTCGCGGGCCAGAACAGGGGGTTCTTGCGCACCAGATCGAAACGCAGGCTGCTTTCGCTGAAGACCTCGATCGGCTTGAAGGCAGGATCGTCGGCCCGGTACTCGGGAGTCAATCGCACGTGCTTGAGAGGGACTGCGAACAGCAGCTCGGAATTGAAGTGTTTGAGGCGATGGCTGGCGTAGGCCAGCGGGTGTTCGGCGACGGTCTTCGCCCACTGGGACGAAAGGCCTTCGCCCCAGGTCGCGTGATCGGTGTCGGGGCGATTGACCAGCGCGCCGCAACGCCCCCAGGGACTGAAACTGTCCCACCAGTAAGGCGTATAGCAGGCCCTGAGTTGGGCGGCGTTCAACATGGCGCGCGGCGCCGCCAGGCTCGGATTGCCCTCGTGCGCCGCAATCCCGATCAGGTCGAACAGGAACAGCGCATGGTGCCCGTCCTTGGGCGCGGGATGGAACAGGACGCGATTGAGCTGCTGCGCAACCGGGATCGCCAGAGCCGCCACGAAGACAGTGGCGGCGATCAGGCGCGAATTGCGCAACCACGCGGGCCGCGCCAGGGCGTACACCAGCAGCGGCCCCAAGCCGAAAACGGCATTGCTGCGAACCAGCGCGCCGTACAGGACCAGGGCCGCCACCAGCACGCCGCAAAGAACCGGGATTCGCCGCTGCTGGGCGCGGAACCAGAAGATCACGCCGGCCGCGGCGATCCACGACGCGGCCATGCCGACGTCCTTCATGATGGTGCCGTTGAGGAACAGGAAGGGCGGGAACGCACCGGACAGCGCGATGGCGAAGGCGATGCGCGGATGGCCGCGGCGCCGCATTCCATCGGCCAGAAGACCGAAGCCGGTCCAGTAGGCAGCCAGATGCAGCAGCAGGAACGGCGCCGGCCCCTCGCCCGCCAGCCGCAGCAGCGACCACAGCCAGGCCATGACGGGCGGATGCCAGTCGGTGTACTTCCCGCTGATCGCCTCGGCGTACTGGTTGACGGCGTCGTTGCTCATCACACCGGGGTAGTGCAGCAGGACGTTGAACGTGAACAGACCGGCGGTCAGCAGCAACAGCACGCTGCCGGCGTGCTCCCGTATGCCTCGCGCATCCCGGCGCTCGGGCAGCGAAGCGGGCGGCTCGCTCACCGCTGCGGCATCAAGAGGTTTCGCGCCGACAAACGCGCCCGGCTCGGTCGGCACGACGCTGATTCGTCCATCCATCACGAAATCGCGACGGGCGCCTGCGGCAGCCGGGCTTCGCCGGGCTCGCCGACGGCCCGCGCGCACGTCCGCCGGCCCGCGCGAGCCGGATGGCGGAGGAACGCCCGCGGCGCCTGCCGGCCACCCCGCGGT
>DATMBW010000228.1:0-2133 GCA_035559095.1 Ramlibacter sp. | reverse complement strand
GTTCGAAATATTGCGTGACGATGCGCGAGCCCGGGGCCAGCGACGTCTTCACGTGCGGCTTGACCCGCAGCCCGGCCTCGACGGCTTTCTTCGCAAGCAGGCCCGCTGCCAGCAACACGCCCGGGTTCGAGGTATTGGTGCAACTGGTGATGGCTGCGATCAGCACGTCACCGTGGCCGATGGTGATGTCCTCCACTTCGGCCTTGGGCGGTGGAGCCTCCGATTGCGCGGTCGCGAGGGTGGGCTTGTTGCCTTCCATTTCCATCTCGAAGCGCTCGGCGGCAAGCGGCGTCGGCGGACTCGCGGGGACCTTCAGGTCGGGCGCTTCGCCGCTGCGGTTCACCAGCTGGCGCGTGAGCAGCAACTCGGCCGGCTGGTTGAAGCCGTTCTCGGCGATCGGCTTGCTGAACAAAGCGGCAAAATTTTCCGCGACCTTGCCCAATTCGATGCGGTCCTGCGGCCGCTTGGGGCCGGCCAGGCTCGGCGTGACGTCGCCCAGGTCCAGCCGCACGACCTGCGAGTAATCGACATCACCGGCCAGCGGAACGCCGAACAGCCCCTGCGCGCGGAAGTACGCTTCGAGTACGGCGATCTGCTCCTTGCCGCGGCCGGTGCCGCGGTAGTACTCGATCGTCTTCTCGTCCACCGGGAAGAAGCCCATCGTCGCGCCATACTCCGGCGCCATGTTGCCGATGGTCGCGCGGTCGGGTACCGCGAGGGTGCGCGTGCCTTCGCCGAAGAACTCGACGAACTTGCCAACCACTTTTTCACGGCGCAGACGCTCGGTCACGGTGAGCACCAGGTCGGTCGCCGTGACGCCTTCGCGCAGCCGGCCGGTGAGCTCGAAGCCGACCACATCCGGCGTGAGCATGTACACCGGCTGGCCCAGCATCGCGGCCTCGGCCTCGATGCCGCCGACGCCCCAGCCAACCACGCCGATGCCGTTGATCATCGTGGTGTGGCTGTCCGTGCCCACCAGCGAGTCGGGGTAGTAAACGCCGTCGGCCGTGCAATGGACGCCGCGCGCCAGGTATTCGAGGTTCACCTGGTGCACGATTCCAAAGCCCGGCGGCACCACGCCGAAGGTCTTGAAGGCCTGCATGCCCCATTTCATGAATTCGTAGCGCTCGCGGTTGCGCTGGAACTCAAGCTTCATGTTAAGTTGAAGCGAGTCCTTGGCCCCGTAGTGATCGACCATGATCGAGTGATCGACCACCAAGTCGACCGGCACCAGGGGCTCCACGGCACCGGCCTTCTTGCCCAGGCGTGCCGCGACGCTGCGCATGGCGGCCAGATCGGCCAGCAAGGGCACGCCGGTGAAATCCTGCAGGATGACCCGCGCCACCACGAAGGGGATTTCCTCGGTGCGATCGGCGTTGGGAAACCAGTTGGCGAGTTGCCGCACGTGCTCCGCCGTCACTTTCCGGCCGTCGCAGTTGCGCAGCACCGACTCCAGCACGATTCGCATGGAGACGGGCAGGCGTGAAACCTTGGGAAATTGCCGTGCCAGTGCCGGCAGTGAAAAAAACTTGCCGCCCTTCCCCGAGGCGGTCTTGAAGGTCTTCAGGGCATCGGCGAAGGCATGGGTCATCGGGGCCACCTTGATCGGGTTGTCCCATTGTGCCGTCTCGACACAAATCGCGCGCCGCGCCCGCTGTCCGTCGGGTGTACCATGGCTGAGTACCTTGGGGCGGCGCAGCCCTGCGGTTGCGTCGTCCGTACTGCTCCGGGGGATCGGGTATGGCCGTTGAGCGGAATGGATGGGACAGCGACCGGCGCACCGCGACCGGGACCGTTGCGCGGCTGGCCCGCCGTCTGGTGATCCTGATCGCAGCGCTGCTGTTGCCCACGCCGCTGTGGGCTCAGCAGCTGGTCCGGGTGGGCGTGTACCAGAACAGCCCGAAGGTCGACTACACGACGGCCGGACGGCCCGAGGGCATCTTCATCGACGTGATCGAAGCCATAGCCCGAAAGAACGGCTGGTCCATCGAGTACGTGCCCGGCACATGGCAGGAGGGCCTGGACCGCCTGGTGGCCGGCGAGATCGACCTGATGCCGGACGTGGCGCGCACGCCCGAGCGGGAAGCCCTGTATTCTTTCCACAAGGAGCCTGTGCTGTCCAGCTGGAACCAG
>DATMBW010000227.1:0-4042 GCA_035559095.1 Ramlibacter sp. | reverse complement strand
TCGATTTTGCAGGACTTCAGCGGCGCCGATCATCCCTCGCGCCCTGCCAGTGGCTGCGGGCCTGGGCACTGGCGAGGTAGGCTTCCATCAGCCGGGTCGGATCCTGCTTGAGGTAGTCCTTCCAGGGTCCCAGCCTCACCTGGCCTTCGACCAGCCCGCGCAGCACCCCCACGTGGTCGGTCCAGCCGATGCTGTTGCAGCCCACCATCACATCGTCCTTGAACTGCAGGCTCAGATGGCGGCCGGCGGCGCGGTCGGTCAGCTCAACGGCTTCGCCGCCCGGCACGCCCTGCCAGTCGCCGAAACTCGCAGACACCAATCCCAGCGTGTCCAGCACGTTGATCTGCGTCACGCCGGGCAACACGGCCTTCTGCCCGGCCATGTTCAGCCCCGCAACGCGGGCCTGGTCCGCCGCGTTGGGCTGGATCGCGCTGACGATCATCTTGCCGCTGATCTTGTCGAAGGCTTCGGCGCAGTCGCCCGCGGCGTAGATGCCTTGCACGTTGCTTTGCATGTGCTCGTCGGTCAGCACGCCCAGCAGGCACCGGATGCCGGAGTCTTCCAGAAAGCCGATGTTCGGCCTCACACCGGTGGCACTGATCACGAGGTCGGCCGGCACTTGCCGGCCATTGGAAAGCCGCACAGCCAGCGGCGTCGCGACTTCGATCGCTTCCACACGGGTGCCGGTGAAGACTTCCACGCCTTTCTTTTCGCACCATTCCTTGATCATGCCGCCGGCCGTCGGCCCCATCATGCGCGGCACCATCCGATCACCCATCTCCACCACCGACAGGTGGACGCCGCGCGCCGCCAGCGCTTCCATGATGATGCAGCCGATGAAGCCCGCGCCCATCTGCAACACGCGTGCGCCGTTGACCGCCAGCCCCATGATGTTGCGCGCATCGGCCAGGGTCCAGCAGGGATGCACGCCCGGAAGATCGATGCCCGGAACGGGCGGCCGGATCGGCGAGGAGCCGGTAGCGATCAATAAGGTGTCGAATCGCAGCTGCTGCCCCGTGTCCAGAGCGACGGTCCGTGCGCCGGTGTCCACCCGGGTGGCGCGGCCCTGCATCAGCTTGATCTGCAAGCCCTCGAAGTGCCCCAGCCCCTTGCGCAGCCACGTGCCCGATTCGGCGATGTTGCCCATCAGCAGGTAGGGAATCGCCATGCGCGAATAGGGCGTCTCTTTCTCGTCGCCAACGATCGTGATCGCATCCCGCGGCTGGTGCTTGCGGATGGTCTCGGCCGCGATCACGCCCGCCGGACCGGCACCTAGGATGACGTGGTGCATGGCCAGTGTCCCGTTTGCGCCAAGGACACTAAAGCCCCAGGCGCTGGCGCGTTTCGGGCTTGAGCGTGCCGTCCGCGTTCCAGCCCCGCACCTCATAGTAGTGCGGCAGCATCTTGGCCAGCTCGTTGACCTTGCCCTTGGCCGGGCCGGTCTGGGCCGGCTCGGTCAGCAACCGCGGCGGCAGGTTGTCGTCGGCCGCGGTGAAGCCGGCGCGATTGTTGAAGTCGCGCTCCATGTTCCAGATGCGCTCGCCGATCTTTCCCAGCTCCTCGGTGTTGTAGTCCTCGCCGCACGCCGCGGAGATCTGCGGCGCCAGGTCCGCCAAGCCCCACGCGAAGGTGGTGAAGATGCACAGCCCGGACGAGTCGAAGGCCGCCGTCGCGTCCTGGAAGGCCTTCACCAGCTCCGGCTTGCCTTCGCTTTCCAGCGGATCGGTCTTGACGGGGATGCCCAGCACTTCCGAAGCGACGGTGTAGCCGCGCAGGTGGCAGGCGCCGCGGTTGCTGGTGGCATACGCCAAACCCATGCCCTGAATGCCGCGGCTGTCGTAAGCCGGGAATTCCTGGCCCTTCACGCTCATGGACAGCTCCGGATGGCCATACTTCGCGGTCAGGCGCTTGGAGCCCTGGCCGATTTCCTTGCCAAAGCCCTGCCCCGTGACGGTCTGTTCCGCCAGGAAAGCCAGCGCCTGCGCCGAACCGAATGGCGCTTCGATGCCGATCTGCTCCCTGGTCAGCACGCCCATCTGGTACAGCTCCATCACGGCGCCGATGGTGGCGCCAAAGCTGATCGGGTCGATGCCGTCCTCGTTGCACAGCAGGTTGGCGTATTGCAGCGCCTCCAGGTCGTTCACGCCATTCGCGGCGCCCAGCGCCCAGGCCGCTTCGTATTCCAGGCCGCCCGAGGCGCCCCAGTATTGCGGCTTGTTCAGTACGGTGAAGTGGCCCTCGTCGATCTTGCTGATGCGCCCGCACGCAATGGTGCAGCCAAAGCACGCCTGGTTGGTCACCAGGTGCTTCTTGCCGTCGGTCTTGCGCACCGCATGCATCGCTTCGGCCGAGATGTCCTTCGCCCCTTCGAATTGCACGTCTTTATGGTTGCGCGTCGGCAACGCGCCGATTTCGTTGATCACGTTCATCAGCACCTGGGTGCCGAAGGACGGCAGGCCCTGGCCGGTGACGGCGTTCTCGGCGAGGATCTTCTTCTTTTCCTTCACCGCCTTCATGAACGCGGCCGGGTCCTTGATGTTGCCCACGCCCTTGGTGCCGCGCACTGCGATCGCCTTGAGGTTCTTGCTGCCGGCCACCGCACCCACCCCGGAGCGGCCCGCCGCCCGATGCAGGTCGTTGACGATGGATGCGTAGAGCACCAGGTTCTCGCCGGCGCGGCCGATGCTGGACACGCGCACCAGCGGGTCCTGCAGCGTCTTCTTGAGCAGCTCCTCGGTCTGCCAGATGGTCTTGCCCCAGATGCCGGACGCATCGCGCAGTTCGGCGACGTCGTCGTTGATGTACAGGTACACGGGCTTGGGCGACTTGCCCTCTACGATGACCATGTCCCAGCCGGCCATCTTGAGCTCGGCGCCGAAGTAGCCGCCCGAATTCGAGCAGGCGATCGCGCCGGTGAGCGGTCCCTTGGTGACGACGGTGTAGCGCCCGCCGGTCGATGCCATGGTGCCGGTCAGCGGCCCGGTGGACCAGATCAGCTTGTTGGCCGGCGACAGCGGATCGACCTTGGGGTCGATCTCTTCGACCAGGTATTTGGACGCGAGGCCGCGTGAGCCGATGTAAGCCTGCGCCCAGGCCATGTTGAGCGGCTCGGGTGTGACCGTGCCCTTGGTGAGATCGACGCGAAGGATTTTTCCAGCCCAAGACATGATGTTCTCCTTCAAGCTGCAGGTTGATTGCCCAACTTGTCGGCCCACTGCTTCATGCGGTCCAGGCCGGTCCAGTTGGCGTCGATGTAGGTGATGGCACCCGTCGGGCAGGCGTCGGCACAGGCCGGCTCCCCGCCGCACAGGTCGCATTTCTGCACCTTGCCGGTTTCCTGCACGTAGTTCACGGTGCCGAACGGGCACGCGATCGTGCAGACCTTGCATCCCACGCAGGTCGTTTCGTTCACCACCTTGGCGCCGGTGAGCCTGTCAATCGTGATGGCCTCCACCGGACACGCGTGCAGGCACCAGGCCTCGTCGCACTGCGTGCAGGTGTAGGGCACTTTCTTGCCGGTGTGATGGAAGTCGAACACCTTGATGCGCGACCTGGCCGTGGCGAACGTTCCGTAGTTCTCGAACGAGCAGGCCATCTCGCATTGCAGGCAGCCCGTGCACTTGTCCGCGTTGATGTGCAACATCTTTTGCATGTGCGTCTCTCCTGAAGTGGCCCGCCGCGCCGAGCCCTATGAAATCGATTGCACAGGCATTGTTCGAAGCGGCATCTCCCGCCGGACTAGTGAAAACCCTAGCGGGGGCGAGAGTTTCTCAAGATGAGACACAGGCAGCTCGACAGTAGCGAGGCCGCCATGCCGCGCGGCGGAAGCCCGCAAGCTATCCCACGCGCTCGGCGCCCGGCGCGCATACCAGGTCGCCGGGATCGTTGGCCGTGACCGCGAGGTCGTTCTTGGCTTGGGCGACGTCCATGTCGCGCGGCAGGGTCACGCCGTTCTTGACGGCGAGGATTTCGGCCATCACGCTCACCGCGATCTCCGGCGGCGTCTTGCTGCCGATGTAGATGCCGATCGGTCCGCGCAGCC
>DATMBW010000226.1:0-3370 GCA_035559095.1 Ramlibacter sp. | reverse complement strand
TTCCCGACGAGTTCCAGCGACGGCTTGAGCGCCTGCACGCCTTCGCTCCACCGGGCGGGGCATACCTCCCCCGGATTGGCGGCGATGTACTGCGCGGCTTGCACCCGGCGCAGCGTCTCCCTGGCGTCGCGCCCGATGCCGTTGTCGTGCACCTCGATGGTCCTGATCCGGCCCTCGGGGTCGATCACGAAGGTGCCGCGCAGCGCCAGCCCGGCGTCCTCGCCTTCGGTCACCAGCACATCGAAGAAGCGCGCCAGCTGGTGGCTCGGGTCGCCGACCAGCGGAAAGCGCACCCGGCCGATCGTGTCCGACGTGTCGTGCCACGCCTTGTGGGTGAAATGGGTATCGGTCGACACGCCATAGATTTCGACGCCCAGCCGCCTGAACTCGTCGTAGTGGTCGGCGAGGTCTCCCAGTTCCGTGGGGCACACGAAGGTGAAATCGGCGGGATAGAAGACCACGACCGACCACTTGCCCTTGAAGTTCTCCTGGCTGACGGGTACGAATTGGCCTTCGTGATAGGCGGTGGCCTGGAACGGCATGATTTGGGTATTGATCAGTGACATAGTTTTCCTCAGTTAAGTTTCCTGTATCGATTGCGAATGCCTATGGATAGTAGGGATTGCGGATCAGTTGATCCAATTCATTGATGAAATAGAGGAGTTAGCCAATGACTATTGGCGGGGGCACCGTGCCGCGCCGGCCAACCGTGGGTCGGCCATTGCTATCGTCGACGTTGAGCGCCGTCAGTACTCCAGCCGCTCGGGCCGGATTTCCTGAAGGATGGTGGTGGCGATTTCCTCGATCGACTTGGTGGTCGTGCTCAGCCAGCGGATGCCTGCGCGGCGCATCATGGCCTCGCCTTCGCTGACTTCCATCCGGCAATTCGCCAGGGAGGCGTAACGCGAGTTGGGGCGCCGCTCGTTGCGAATCTCGGCCAGGCGCTCGGGCTGGATGCTCAGACCGAAGATCTTCTTGCGGTGCGGCACCAGCGCGCTCGGCAATTGCTGCCGTTCGAAATCGTCGGGGATCAGCGGGTAGTTGGCCGCCTTCAGGCCGTACTGCATGGCCAGGTAAATCGATGTGGGCGTCTTGCCGCTGCGGCTGACGCCCACCAGGATCACATCGGCCTGTTCGAGGTCGCGATTGGACTGCCCGTCGTCATGCGTCATGCTGAAGTTGATGGCCTCGATCCGGTCGTGGTACTCCTTGCTCTTGCTCACGTCCGAAAAGCGTCCGATGCGGTGGCTGGACTTCATCGCCAGCTCGATTTCCAGCGGCCGCACGAAGGTGCCGAACATGTCCAGCAGCATGCCTTTGCACCCCTCCTCGATGACGCGCAGTATTTCCTCGTTCACGAGCGTGGTAAAGACGATGGGCTTGCGGCCCTCGAGCTCGGCCGTATGGTTGATCTGCCGCACCACCTGGTGCGCCTTGTCCACGCTGTCCACGAAGGGCAGGCGCACGTGGCGCGGCTTGAACTCGAATTGCGTCAGGATGGCGTTGCCAAAGGTCTCGGCCGTGATGCCGGTGCCGTCGGAGACGAAGAATACGGTTCGCGTGTGCATGGGGTGCCCGTGATGCTGCCAGATTTCGCGGAGGCCGCATTTCCACGGGCCCGCCTACAATGGCGGCAATTATCCGATTCCCCACGCATGCAACGCCTTGGCCCATACCAACAAGCAAAAAGCCCTTTGGCCGTGCATGCCGCGCCGCTGCGCGCGAGCGCAGACCCGGTTTCAACTTCTGGAGTTTTCCCATGTCTGCAGTTCTTGGCGCACCCGCCCTGGAGAATCGTCTAGGCAACCTGCTGGTTGTTCCCTTTGAAAACCTGAGAATGAGCGACGTCGAGGTGGTGGGCGGCAAGAACGCCAGCCTCGGCGAGATGATTTCCCAGCTGCCGCGCGGTGTGCGGGTGCCCACGGGGTTCGCGACGACGGCCCATGCCTTTCGCCAGTTCCTGGCCCATGCCGGGCTCGACCGGCGCATCCATGAACGGCTGGCGTCGCTGGATACCGACGACGTCCGCGCGCTGGCCGCCGCCGGTGCCGAGATTCGGGCCTGGGTCGAGGCCCAGCCGTTTCCGCTGGAGCTGGAACAGGCCATCCGGGAATCCTTCGCCGCGCTATGCGCCGGCAACGAGACCGCCAGTTTCGCCGTGCGTTCCTCGGCTACGGCCGAAGACCTGCCGGATGCCTCGTTCGCCGGACAGCAGGAAACCTTCCTCAATGTGATGGGCGTCGAGGCCGTGCTGCACAAGATGAAGGAGGTCTTCGCCTCCCTCTACAACGATCGGGCGATCAGCTATCGCGTGCACAAGGGCTTCGCCCATTCGGGGGTGGCGCTGTCGGCCGGAGTCCAGCGGATGGTTCGCAGCGACCTGGGCGCCGCCGGCGTGATGTTCACGATGGACACCGAGTCGGGCTTCCAGGAGGTGGTGTTCATCACCTCCAGCTACGGGCTGGGCGAGACGGTGGTGCAGGGCGCGGTCAATCCCGACGAGTTCTACGTGCACAAGCCGATGCTGGACGCCGGCAGGAAGGCGGTGATCCGCCGCAACCTGGGCTCCAAGCTGATCCAGATGGTCTTTTCCAGCGGGCAGGAGCAGTCTGCATCAGGCAAGCTGGTCAAGATCATGGACGTGCCGCTGGAACAGCGCAACCGGTACTCGCTTACCGACGCGGAGGTGGAGGAACTCGCGCGCTACGCGCTCGTCATCGAGCGGCATTACGGCCGGCCCATGGACATCGAGTGGGGCAAGGACGGCATCGACGGGCACATCTACATCCTGCAGGCCCGGCCCGAAACCGTGAAGAGCCAGCAGCACGGCAAGGCCCAGATGCGCTACAAGCTCAAGGGCAAGGGCAACGTGCTCGCCGAGGGCCGCGCCATCGGCCAGAAGATCGGCACCGGCCCGGTCAGGCTGGTCCACAACAGCGGCGAAATGGACAAGGTGCAAGCCGGCGACGTGCTGGTGACGGACATGACCGACCCGAACTGGGAGCCGGTGATGAAGCGCGCCAGTGCCATCGTCACCAACCGGGGCGGGCGCACCTGCCACGCGGCGATCATCGCGCGCGAGCTGGGCATCCCGGCCGTGGTCGGCTGCGGCAACGCCACCGACAGCCTGAAAGACGGCACGCTCGTGACGGTGAGCTGCGCCGAGGGCGACACCGGTTTCATCTACGACGGCCTGCTGGAAACCGAGGTGAGCGAGGTGCAGCGCGGCGAGATGCCCCCCATCAAGACCAAGATCGCGATGAACGTGGGCAATCCGCAGCTGGCCTTCGACTTCGCCCAGCTGCCCAACCACGGCGTCGGCCTGGCGCGGCTGGAGTTCATCATCAACAACAACATCGGCGTCCATCCC
>DATMBW010000225.1:0-11048 GCA_035559095.1 Ramlibacter sp. | reverse complement strand
GGTCGAACTCCGCCACCGTCTTTTCCACGGCCTCCTGGCAGAACTTCGAGTCCTTCACGTCGCCCGCGACCAGCAGGCACTCGCGGCCTTCGTTCTCGACGTGGCGCTTCGTCTCCTGCGCATCCTCGTGCGAGGTGAGGTAGACGATGGCGACGTCCGCGCCTTCGCGCGCGAACAGCACGGCCACCGCACGCCCTATGCCCGAATCGCCGCCGGTGATCAGGGCCACCATGCCCTTGAGCTTGCCGCTGCCCAGGTAATCCGGTGCCTCGAAGCGGGGCTTGAGTGCCATTTCCGCCTCGAGGCCCGGTTTCTCCAGGTGCTGGCGCGGCATCGGCGGTCCTGGCTGCTCGCGCACTCCGGCCTGAACGGCCTTGCCACCCTTGTCCAGCCTCCTGGCGGCCCGATCGCCCGCCTGCTGCCTGCTCTCGTCCTGGCGGTCCTGCTCGCGCTGCAGTTCGCGCTGTTGTTCCCCGGTGGCGTTGCTCGCGACGTCGCGCGGGATTTTCCTCGCGGTTGGTTTGGCCATGGCTGCTCCTTGTCCCAAAGCTTCAGCCACTATGGCGCCGGCCGCGGGCGCGGTCTGTCGAAAGACCTGAGCGCGCCCGGTAGGAGCCAGCTTACATGCGCGGGGAATGCACTATTGCCCCACAGGCAGCTTCTGGAGCAGGTACCTCTGCACGTCCTGGACCTGGTGGCCGGCATGGTGGACCGCAACCCGCAACTGGTCCTTGCTCACGTTGAAGACCCGGCACCAGTAGGCGACTTCCATCTCGCGCGTCAGGTCAATGCGCTGAGCCGCAGGGGTAGAGGTATTGCTGTCCATGTGGAATCCTCCAGTGGGGGAGTAGGAGTCAGAGTATGGCGCGTTCGACCGAGTTCCGGGACAGTGCCCGCTAGCGACCTTATGGCTCGCGCGGCGTATGGCTGCGCGCCTGGTGAGGCGGTAGCACGTATGGTCGAACATGGCGATGGCCCGCGGGATGTCGCAAGCGCAGTTGCATTCGCCCGTTTGGGGAAACCGCCGCGCTGCCGGGCTGGCCCGGCAGTGCTCAGGCGGCCAGGCGCGCGCCGCGGGTGCGGCGCAGGGCGAACCAAGTCCACCCCGCGCACGCCAGATCGATCAGCCCGAACAGCAGCAGGATGGCCGGGGCATAGCCCAGCAGTACGAAAACGGCGAAAAAGAAAATGACCGATGCGCGCAGCGGGACCGACCAGCGGATGAACTGGTGCAGCTCCGACAAGCCGGCCAGGACGTCGTAGGCGCCAAGGATCAGCACCAGCATGCCGATCACGCGGATCCATACCTCGACAGTGGGCGCGACACGGAACAGGCCCAGCACGGCGTTCGGGAAAAGTACGAGGGCGGTGCCCAACACCAGGAGGTAGCAGCCGAACCAGAAGATCGTCCTGGCGGGATAGCTCATGGCGCGGTTGACCGCGTCAAAGGAAGGAGGCAGGAATCGCATCGATGGGCGGGGCCACGTCGCCGTTTTGAGCCCGCTGGCGCAACGCATGCTCCATCACGACCAGGGCCAGCATGGCCTCGGCGATGGGCGCGGCGCGGATGCCGACACATGGGTCGTGCCGCCCCTTGGTGACGACCTGGGTCGCCTCGCCCTGGAGGTTGATCGTCTCGCGCGGGCTCAAGATGGAGCTGGTGGGCTTGATGGCGATCGAGACTTCGAGGTCTTGCCCGGTGCTGATGCCGCCCAGCACCCCGCCCGCGTTGTTGGTCATGAAGCCCCGCGGCGTGGGCGAATCCCCATGCGTGGTGCCGCGCTGGGTGACGCTGGCGAAGCCGGCGCCGATCTCGACGGCCTTGACGGCATTGATGCCCATCATCGCCCAGGCGATGTCGGCGTCGAGCCGGTCGAACAGGGGCTCGCCCAGGCCGGGCGGGACGTTCGCCGCCGTGACGCGAATGCGGGCGCCGCAGGAGTCGCCCGCCTTGCGCAGGCCGTCCATGTAGCTTTCGAGCTGCGCCACGTCGGCAATGGGCGCGAAGAACGGGTTGGCGGCAACGTGGTCCCAGCTCTCGAACGGGATCACGATATCGCCGAGCTGCTGCATGCACGCGCGAAACACCGTGCCATATTGCTGGGCCAGCCACTTCTTCGCCACAGCGCCGGCGGCCACCATCGGCGCCGTGAGGCGCGCCGAGGCGCGTCCGCCGCCGCGCGGGTCGCGCAGTCCGTATTTCTGCAGGTAGGTGTAGTCGGCGTGGCCGGGACGGAAGGTCTGCGCGATCTCCGAATAGTCCTTGCTGCGCTGGTCGGTGTTGCGGATCAGCAGGCCGATCGGCGTGCCGGTGGTCCTGCCCTCGTAAACGCCCGAGAGGATTTCCACGCGGTCCGCCTCCTGGCGCTGGGTCACGTGGCGGCTGGTGCCCGGCCGGCGGCGGTCCAGGTCGGGCTGGATGTCGGCTTCGCTCAGCGCCATGCCGGGCGGGCAGCCGTCGATCACGCAGCCAATGGCCGGCCCGTGCGACTCACCAAAGTTGGTGACCGCAAAAAGTGTTCCGAAGGTGTTGCCGCTCATGCTTGCAATAATCCAAAACCCTGCCCATCGTCGCGCCCTGGAAGGGACCGCGGGGCCGACGCGAATGATCCCTGAGCGGCTGCCGGCCTCAGAGCTGCGGCCCCGGCGACTGCTCCTCGATGCCGCGCGAGTCGCTGATATAGGCCTTGAGCATGCGGTTCTCGAAATTCTGGCTGTCCACCACCGCCCTGGCCACGTCATAGAAACTGATCACGCCCATCAGCACGCGGCGCTCCATCACCGGCATGTAGCGGGAATGGCGATCCAGCATCATGCGCCGCACCTCGTCCAGTTCGGTTTCGGGAGCGCACGTCAGCGGGTGGTCCTCCATCGCCGTGCGCACCACTGAATCACCGACGACGCCGCCGTTCTTGACGATGCACAGGATCACCTCGCGGAACGTCAGCATGCCCACCAGGTCGCCGCGCTCCATGACCACCAGGGAGCCGATGTCCTTTTCGGCCATCAGGTTCATGGCCTGGCCCAGGGGTTCGTCGGGGGTGACGGTGTACAGGGTGCTGCCCTTGACCCGCAGGATGTCGCTGACTCTCATCGCGTTGTCTCCTCTGTGGCACCGGTGAGCTGCCGGTCCGTTGAATATAGCCCACAATCGGGGCCAGTTCCATAGCGCATCTTCGAGGAGACACTGCAATGCCCGGTTACTCCGACCCAGGCTTTGACACGCTGGCCTTGCACGCCGGCGCGGCGCCCGACCCGGCCACCGGCGCCCGCGCCGTCCCGATCCACCTCACCACCTCCTTTGTCTTCGAGTCCAGCGACCACGCCGCGGCCCTGTTCAACCTCGAGCGGTCCGGCCATGTCTATTCGCGCATCAGCAACCCGACCAACGCCGTGTTCGAACAGCGCATGGCGGCGCTGGAAGGCGGCGTGGGAGCGATTGCCACGGCGAGCGGGCAGGCGGCTTTGCACCTGTCCATCGCGACGCTCATGGGTGCTGGCTCCCATATCGTGGCGAGCACGGCCCTTTACGGCGGCTCCCAGAACCTGCTGCATTACACCCTGCGCCGCTTCGGCATCGCCACCACGTTCGTCAAGCCGGGCGATATCGACGGCTGGCGTGCCGCGATCCGGCCGGAAACCCGGCTGCTGTTCGGCGAAACCGTCGGCAATCCCGGCCTGGAGGTGCTCGATATCCCGCGGATTGCGGCGATCGCGCACGAGGCGGGTGTCCCCCTGCTCGTCGATTCCACGCTGACCTCGCCTTACCTCATGCGTCCGCTGGACCTGGGCGCCGATCTGGTCTACCACTCGGCCACCAAGTTCCTCTCGGGCCATGGCACCGTGATCGGGGGCGTCGTCGTGGACGGCGGCGGTTTCGACTGGGAGCGCTCCGGCAAATTCCCCGAGCTGACCGCCCCCTACGCGGGCTTCCACGACATGGTGTTCAGCGAGGAAGCCACCGTGGGCGCCTTCATGCTGCGCGCCCGGCGCGAAGGCCTGCGCGACTTCGGCGCATGCATGAGCCCGCACACCGCCTGGCTGATCCTGCAGGGCATCGAGACGCTGCCGCTGCGCATGGAGCGCCACATGGGCAACACGCGCAAGGTGGTCGAGTTCCTCGCAGCCCATCCGTTCGTGGCGCACGTGGGCCATCCGATGCTCGAAACGCACCCCAGCCACGCGCTGGCGCAGGAGCTGCTGCCCAAGGGGGCCGGCTCGGTCTTCAGCTTCGACGTGAAGGGCGACCGCGAGCAAGGCAAGAAGTTCGTCGAGTCGCTCAAACTGTTCAGTCACCTCGCCAACGTGGGCGACTGCCGCTCGCTGGTCATCCATCCGGCGAGCACCACGCACTTCCGCATGAGCGACGAGGCGCTGGCCGCCGGCGGCATCACGCAGGGCACGATACGCCTGTCGATCGGCCTGGAGGATCCCGCAGACCTGATCGACGACCTGAAGCGCGCGCTGAAGGCGGCGGAGAAAGCATAAAGCGCTGTCATGCCGGGCTTGACCCGGCATCCATGGATTGCGGGTCGAGCCCGCAATGACAACATCAGAGGAGAAGCGATGTACCTGCAAGTCGACGGCCACCAGACCTTTTCCTACACCGGCGGCAAGCCGTTTGATGCGGCCAAGCCGACGGCGGTGTTCATTCACGGCGTGCTCCACGACCACAGCGTGTGGATCCTGCAAACACGCTATCTGGCCCATCACGGCTGGAATGTGCTGGCCGTGGACCTGCCCGGGCATAGCCGCAGCGCGGGCGAAGCGCCCTCCAGCGTCGAGGAAGCGGCCGATTTCATCGCGGCCCTGCTGGACGCCGCCGGCGTGGCCAAGGCCGCCCTGGTGGGGCACAGCTGGGGCTCCCTCATCGCGCTGGAAGCCGCGTGCCGGCTGAAGGAGCGGGTGACGCACCTGGTCCTGGTCGGCACCGCCTACCCCATGAAGGTGTCGGCCGCCTTGCTGGACACCTCGCTCAGCCAGCCGATGAAGGGGATCGAGATGATCAACATCTTCGAGCGCAGCACCCTGGCGCCACCACCTTCCGGGCTTGGGCCGGGCACGTGGGTCTATGGGACCAGCATGGCGCTGAACCGGCGTGTGCTGGCCAGCAACCCGCACGTCAACATCTTCCACCGCGGCTTCAAGGCCTGCGACAGCTACGCCAACGGCGAGCGGGCGATCTCGGCCATCGCCTGTCCCGTGCTGTTCCTGCTCGGCGCGCAGGACCAGATGACCCCCGCCAAAGCCGCGCAGTCCCTGATCGGCAGGGCCCGGGAAGCCGGCAAATCGGTCAAGGTCGTGGAACTGCCCGTGGGCCACCACCACATGCTGGAAACACCGGACGCCACGCTTTTTGCGATCCGGGATTTCCTGAGGGCATGAACGCGAGGCCACACCCGAACCTGCGCACGCAGAGGACCCGCAAAGGATTCGCAGAGGGCGCAAAAGAGAAACAATGAATCCTTCTTCATTGTCTTTTTCTGCGTCCTCTGCGTGATCTCTGCGTACGGGAGTCCGCTTTCTTCGTCGCTTGAGAAGCTAAATCACATCCTTCAGGTACACCGACGAGAGCCGCCCACTTTGCCAGAGCTTGGCGGTCGCTTCGGAGTGCGGCAGCAGCAGATGCCGGATCAACGGCTCCAGCGCCGTCGCCTGCACGTCGGCCAGCAGGATGTAGCGCGTTTCCTCGGCGTCGTCGACTTCGTTGACGCGGCCGATCCAGTCCAGCGCCACCAGCGTCTCCAGCACCGGCTCGAGCTGCAGCGGATCGAGCTCCAGCACCGCTGCCAGCTGGGGCGCGCTCAGGCCGCGCCGTGCCGAAAGCCGGGCCCGGTGCAGCTCGCGCAGCACTTCGAGCCCCAGCTGGAATTGCCATCCGTGTCCGCCGCCGCGACGGCGGGTACCCGCCACGAGGCTGGGCAGGTAGGCCGCAACCACCGCTCCCAGCAGCACGACGACCCAGGCCACGTAGATCCATACCAGCAGGATCGGGAGCGTGGCGAAGGTTCCGTACACCATCGAATAGGTGGGCACCTTGGCGATGTACCAAGCCAGCAGGTTGCGGGCCAGCTCGATGCCGGTGGCGGCGAACAGCGCGCCGGCCCAGGCATGGCCGCGCCGCACCGGCGTGTTGGGCACGTAACGGTACAAGGCCGCCAGTCCGGCGGTGAGCAGGATGAATTCAAAGATGCTGAGCAGCATCTGCACCAGTCCCGGCATCGCGGACACCAGGCCTCTGGAAGCCGATATCAGGTAAGAGCTGATGCTCAAGGACGCGCCCAGCAGCAACGGGCCCAGCGTCATGGCGGCCCAATAGATCAACACCCGTTGCGCCAGCGGCCTGGGCCGTCTGACCCGCCAGATGCCGTTGAGCGTGCGGTCGATCGTCAGCACCAGCGCGAGCGCCGTGACAATCAGCGCGGCCAGGCCCACGACGCCCAGGCGGCTGGCCTTGCCGGCGAATTGCGTGAGATAACCCAGCACCTGCCGCGCGATCGCGTCCGGGACCAGGCTTTGCACCAGCCAGGCCTGCAGCGCGCCTTGCAGCTTGCCGAACATCGGAAACGCCGTGAACACCGCCAGCGCCACGGTGAAGAACGGCACCAGGGCGATGGTGGTGGTGAAAGTCAGGCTGCTGGCCGTCAGGCCCAGCCGGTCTTCACGGAACCGCTCGCCCAGCGTCAACGCCGTGGACTTCCACGGAAAACGCGAAAGCAAGGCCAGTAGCGGGCGCAAGTGCATGGGCCGCTATGATGCCATCGCCCATGGTCCAGTCCGAACCCGCATCCAGCGCCCAGCCCGGCATCGCCGTGGCCGCGACGCGCTGGCTGGCCGTAGGCAGCGTGCTGGGCCTGATCGCGCTGGGGCTGGCCTGGGAACTCTGGTTGGCCCCGTTGCGGCCCGGCGGTTCCTGGCTGGTGGTGAAGGTCCTGCCGCTTTGCTTTCCCCTGGCGGGGCTGCTTCGAAACCGTATGTACACATACCGGTGGGTCAGCCTCGTGGTTTGGCTCTATTTCGCCGAAGGCGTCGTTCGCGCCTACAGCGACCGGGGGCTGGGCGCACGCCTGGCCCTGCTCGAAATCGCGCTGTGCGTAGCCCTGTTCATCGCCTGCGCGCTGCATGTGAGGATTCGCCTGCGAAAGGCCGGACCATGAAACCATTGATCGATCGGTTGCGGGATATCGTCGGGGCCAGCCAGGTCTTGTCCGAGGGCGACCTCAGCGCCTGGGAGCAGGACTGGCGCAAGCGTTCCCGCGGAAAAGCGCTGGCGGTGGTACGGCCTGCTTCCACCGCCGAAGTGGCGCTGGTCGTGAAAGCCTGCGCGGCGGCGGGCACGTCCATCGTGGCGCAGGGCGGCAACACCGGCCTGGTGGTGGGTTCGATTCCGGACGACTCGGGCAAACAGGTTGTGCTCAGCCTGCAACGCCTGAACGCCGTGCGCGATACGGACGCCGCCAACCTGACCATCACCGTGGAGGCCGGGTGCGTGCTGCAAAACCTGCAGCAGGCCGCCGAGACGGCCGGTTTCCTGTTCCCGCTGAGCCTGGCGGCCGAGGGCAGTTGCACGATCGGCGGCAATCTCGCCACCAATGCGGGCGGAACGCAGGTCATGCGCTACGGCAACGCGCGCGACTTGTGCCTGGGACTGGAAGTGGTCACCGCGCAGGGCGAAATCTGGGATGGCCTGTCGGGCCTGCGCAAGGACAACACCGGCTACGACCTGCGCGACCTGTTCATCGGCAGCGAAGGCACGCTGGGCATCATCACCGCGGCCACGATGAAGCTGTATCCCCTGCCCGCCGCCACGCTCACCGCATGGGCGGCGGTGCCGTCGCTGGAAGACGCGGTGCGCCTGCTGGGGCTGGCGCACCGGCACGTCGGCGCCAGCCTGACGGGTTTCGAAGTGATGGGCCAATACGCCCTTGGCCTGGTGGCACGCCACTTCCGGCAGATGCGGGTGCCGCTGTTCGAGCAGGCGCCGTTTTGCGTGCTGCTGGAGAACTCGGACCACGAATCGGAACCGCATGCGCGCGGCCGCTTCGAGCAGTTGCTGGAGACCGCGATCGACCAGGGGTGCGTGATGGATGCCGTGGTAGCGGAAAACCTCACCCAGGCGCGCCAGCTCTGGCACATCCGGGAAGCCATCCCGCTGGCCCAGGCCGAGGAGGGACTGAACATCAAGCACGACATCTCGCTGCCGATTTCCGCCATTCCCGAGTTCTGCCGCGCGACGGACGCGGCGCTCGCGCGTGTCATTCCCGGCGTGCGGATCGTGAACTTCGGCCACCTGGGCGACGGCAATCTGCACTACAACGTGCAGGCGCCGCCCGGTGGCGACGCCGCGGCTTTCCTGCTCGAACAGGAAGACCGGGTGAGCACGCTGGTCTACGATTCGGTCCAGCGATTCGGCGGCTCGATTTCAGCCGAGCACGGGGTGGGCAGCCTCAAGGTCGAGACGCTCGAGCACCACAAATCGCCGGTGGCGCTGGGCCTGATGCGCGCGATCAAGCGCGCGCTGGATCCGGCCAACGTGATGAACCCCGGCCGGGTGCTGCGCGCCTGAAGCGACCCGGCGCCCCTGCGCATAATCCGTTTCATGACAGCCGCTCCGCGCCCCGTGCGCTCCCAATACGAGGACTTCATGCGTCACGTGTATCTGCACGGGACGCCCAAGACCGACCGCACCGGCACCGGCACGCGCAGCGTGTTCGGCTACCAGATGCGCTTCGACCTTGCGGAGGGTTTTCCGCTGGTAACGACCAAGAAGGTTCACCTCAAGTCCATCATCTACGAACTGCTGTGGTTTCTCCAGGGCTCGAGCAGCAACAATTGGTTGAAGGAGCGCGGCGTCACGATCTGGGACGAGTGGGCGGGGCCCGACGGCGACCTGGGGCCCGTCTATGGCGTGCAATGGCGCAGCTGGCCCACCCCCGACGGCGGCCACATCGACCAGATCGCGCAGGCCATCCACACCATCAGGACCAACCCGGACTCGCGCCGCATCATCGTCAGCGCCTGGAACGTGGCCGATATCCCCAAGATGGCGCTGGCGCCGTGCCACGCGTTCTTCCAGTTCTACGTGGCGGATGGCAAGCTGTCGTGCCAGCTGTACCAACGCAGCGCCGACATCTTCCTGGGCGTGCCGTTCAATATCGCCAGCTATGCACTGCTGACACACATGATGGCGCAACAGTGCGACCTGGCGCCCGGCGACTTCATCTGGACCGGCGGCGATTGCCACGTCTACAGCAATCACCACGAACAGGTGGAACTGCAGTTGAGCCGTCAGCCCTTTGCCTATCCGGTCCTGAACATCAAGCGCAAGCCGGCATCGATCTTCGAGTACGCGTATGAAGACTTCGAGATGCAGGACTATCAATGCCACGGCGCGATCAAGGCGCCGGTAGCGGTATGAGCGCGCATGGCGAGGGGCCCCGCTTGCGGGGATCGACACGGGCGAATGCCGCTTGCGACCGACCCCCCGGCGCCAAAGCCAGGCACGATTCGCCTGAGGGAGCGGTGTAGGGCATGCAGTTGGGGTTGATCTTTGCGCGCGCGCGCAACGGCGTGATCGGCAAGGCCGGCGGGCTGCCCTGGCACCTACCGGAAGA
The DNA here is from genome assembly GCA_035559095.1 of Ramlibacter sp. Classification (GTDB taxonomy): domain Bacteria; phylum Pseudomonadota; class Gammaproteobacteria; order Burkholderiales; family Burkholderiaceae_C; genus Ramlibacter. Next base: position 1,434 of record DATMBW010000225.1, on the reverse strand, counting down.
CATGGCGCACTTCAAGCAGGTCACCATGGGCTGCCCCGTGATCATGGGACGCAAGACCTGGGAATCGCTGCCGGAGCGCTTCAGGCCGCTGCCCGGGCGCACCAACATCGTGGTGACGCGGCAGCCCGGGTGGAACGGCCAGGGCGCCACCCGTGCCGCCTCGCTGCCGGAGGCCGTCGCGCTGTGCGCCGGCGAAACGCAAGCCTGGGTCATCGGGGGCGCGGAGATCTATGCCCAGGCCGTGCCGCTCGCGCACGTCGCGGAGGTCACCGAGATCGATGCGGACTTCGCAGGGGACGCGTTCGCCCCGCGCTTCGGACCGGATTGGCACGAGGTGGCGCGCAGGCGAGAGCGCTCGGCGGGCGGACTCGATTTCAGTTACGTCACTTATCGCAATACACAAGCAGGAGGCTGAATGTCAGGAGCAGGATTCCACGTGCACGGACCGCACGACCACGAGCTGGAGCACGCCGCGCAGCATGCCAGCCATGGCAACGCGGCCCATGAGGGCGCCGGTAGCGGCATGATCAACCAGATCGCGATGTTCACCGCCGTCATCGCCACGGTGGGCGCCGTGTTCGCGTACATGGGCGGGGCGACCCAGGCCAATGCGGGCCTCTACAAGAACAACGCCGCGATCAAGAAGACCGAGGCGTCCAACCAGTGGAACTACTTCCAGTCCAAGAGTACGAAACAGTCCCTGGCGGAAGTGTCGCGCGACCTTTCTCCACCGGACAAGCAGGCGACCTATCAGGCCAAGGTGGACCGCTACGAAAAGGAGAAGAAGGAGATCGAAGTGGAGGCGCGCAAGCTGGAAGCGCAGGCCACCGAATGGGACAAGCGCAGCGATGAACAGATGCACCAGCACCACCGCTGGGCGCAGGCAACCACGGCGCTGCAGGTATCGATCGCGCTCGCGGCCATCGCGCTGCTGACCAAGAAGAAATGGCTCGAATGGGGCATGTTCGGTGTCGCCGGCATCGGCGTGGCGATCGGCGCGCTGGCCGTCCTGCACATTTGAGGGCCGCCCGCACGGGAAACGGATGACCACGGCAAGATGAAGATCACGACCTGGAACGTCAATTCGCTCACGGCGCGGTTGCAGCACGTGCTGGACTGGACGTCGGCCAATCCGGTCGACGTGCTGTGCCTGCAGGAGCTCAAGCTCACCGACGACAAGTTTCCGCTCGAAGTGCTGCAGTCCGCCGGCTACGGGCATTGCGCCGTGTTCGGCCAGAAGACATACAACGGCGTCGCGATCATGAGCCGCCATCCCCTGAGCGATGTGGCGAGGAACATCACGGGCTTCGCCGACGAGCACTCACGCGTGATCGCGGCGACGTTGCAGACAGCTCAGGGCGAACTGCGCCTGGTCAATGGCTACTTCGTGAACGGGCAGGCGCCGGGCACCGCCAAGTTCGAGTACAAGATGAG
>DATMBW010000224.1:0-5014 GCA_035559095.1 Ramlibacter sp. | reverse complement strand
CCTTCTCGATCAGCCTGGCCACTGAATAGCCGACCCAGGGAATCACCATCGACCAGCCCTCGACGCAGCGCAGCCGGTAAATCCGCTCTTCCTGCGCGCCGAGCTTTTGCAGGTCTTCCAGCGCGTACCTGGCCGGTTTCTTCACCAGCCCGTCGACTTCCACGGCCCATGGCGTGGTCCTGAGCGAGTGCGCGTTTTTCACCGGGTCGGTCTTGTCGGTGCCGAACTCGTAGAAATTGTTGTAGTTCGTCGCGTCCTTGTACTCGGTGATCTTTTCCATGGTCACCGCGCCCTGCACATTGGACTTGGCGCCCGGCAAGGGCGAGAGTTTGCCGGGCCGCTGCGCCTGGGCCAGTGCATCGCGCGCCGCCCAGGCCGCCAACACCGGCCCGGCCACGCCCGAAGCCATGAGCGTAAGGATGTCGCGCCGGTTGCGGTAGATGCGCTCGGGCGTGATTTCGCTGGGGACCGGATGGATGAAACCGGCGCGGCGGCTCTGGATCAGCATGGCGTTGTTCCCATCAATGGCGTTGGTCTGCCGGGCTCGGGCCATTCTTACAAAAGACGGAATCCCGCGCTGGCCAACGCCATAGGCGAACGCCGCGCCAGCGCGCCCCAAACAAAAAAAACGGGCGCTCCGAAGAGGCGCCCGCCTTGTTGCGGTAGGTTTGCTAGCTCAATTTGTAGCCGGGGGCATCAACGCAAGCCGGCGATGTAGTCGGCAACCGCCTTGATTTCCCGGTCATTGAGCTTGGCAGCGACCTGCGTCATCTGCAAACTGTTCTTGCGGACACTGTCCCGGAAGGCCACCAGCTGGGCCGCCGTGTAGTCGGCATGCTGTCCCGACAAGCGCGGGAATTGGGCAGGGATACCCGCCCCATTGGGGCTGTGGCAGCCGGCGCAGGCCGGCACCTGGCGCTCGGCGATGCCGCCACGGAAAATACGTTCACCCAGCGCCACCAGTTCCTTGTCCTTGGCGAAGCCGGGGTTTGCCTTCTGCGAGCCAACCCAAAAAGCGATGTTCTTCATATCGCCATCGGTCAGCAGGGAGGCAAAGCCTTGCATGATGGGACTGGAACGCTTGCCGCTCTTGAACTCCTGCAACTGCTTGACCAGGTATTCGGGATGCTGGCTGGCCAGCTTGGGGTTGGCCGGCACGCCCGAGTTGCCATCCGGGCCATGACAGGCCGAGCACGTTGCCGTGAACTTCGCCTGTCCCTGCGCCAGATCGGGTTTGGCCGCGGCGGGCGCAGCGGCTGGCTCCGCCGCAGAGGCTGGCACCGCCGCAGCGGCCGGTTTTTCCTCCGCGGCGGACACGGACAAGGCGGGCAAAGCCAGAGAGGCAACCGTCAGCAGGCAGGCAAGCAACTTCATTTGTGGGGGCAGGGTTCGTTGGCGCAAAACGGGTGATTCTACAATGCCGCACTCGGGTTCTCCCGCGATCCAAAAAGGCAACTCATGACCTCCGCTACGGGCAAACCCAACGGCACCAAGACCGCGGCAGCGCTCGCTGTCGGCTGGATGCACACGGCCCGCTTCCTGACCACGGCCCCCAAGCTCGAGTTCCTGCCGGCAATGGACGTTCCCGAGATTGCATTCGTCGGACGCTCCAATGCGGGCAAATCGACCTGCATCAACACCCTCACACAGCAAAAGCGGCTGGCATTCGCCTCCAAGACCCCCGGACGGACCCAAAGCATCAACTTGTTCGCGCTGGGCAGGCAAGGCACCACCGACGCCGTGCTGGCGGATCTGCCCGGCTATGGCTACGCGGCAGTGCCCCGGCAGGACAAATTGCGCTGGCAGCAGGTGATGGCCAACTACCTGGTGACGCGCGAGAACCTGCGTGCGGTGGTCCTGATGTGCGATCCTCGCCAGGGGTTGACCGAGCTCGACGACATCCTGCTGGAAGTGATCCGGCCCCGCGTCGAGCAGGGCCTGAAGTTCCTGCTGTTGCTGACCAAAGCCGACAAGCTCAACCGCAGCGACGCGGCCAAGGCCCTGTCCATTGCGCGACTGCAGGCCGGCGGCGGGGAGGCGAAACTGTTCTCGGCCCTGAAAAAGCAGGGCGTGGAAGAAACGTCCCTGCTGCTCTGGCAGTGGGCGCATCCCCAACCCATCGAACAGCCCACGTGATGATCGAACGATTTCAGCAAACCCTGCCGCATGGAATCACCCTCAGCTGCCGCGCCGCGGGCGAGCGCGGCCGGCCGGCGCTGGTGTTCCTGCACGGCTTTCCGGAGGCAGCCTTCGTCTGGGACGAGCTGCTCGAACATTTCGCCCGCACCGAGAACGGCGGCTATCGATGCGTGGCGCCGAACTTGCGCGGCTACGAGAAATCGAGCCAGCCCACCGAAGTCAAGGCCTATCGCGCGAAGTTCCTGGTGCAGGACATCGCGGCGCTGATCCAGGCCGAAGGGGGTGGCCCGCTGGAGTGCCTGGTAGCGCACGACTGGGGCGGCGCCGTGGCCTGGAACCTGGCCAACCAGTTGCCGCAACTCACCAGGAAGCTGGCGATCATCAATTCGCCGCACCCCGGCACTTTCCTGCGCGAGCTCCAGTCCAGCGCCCACCAGCAGGCCGCCAGCGCCTATATGAATTTCCTGATCCGTCCCGACGCGGAAGTGCTGTTGCGCGAAGACGATTACCGCAGGCTCTGGGGCTTCTTCACCAGCTGGGGCGGAGCACCCTGGCTCACCTCGGCCCTCAAGCAGCAATACCGCGAGGTCTGGGATGCGAGCCTGACCGGCGGCCTCAACTACTACCGCGCCTCGCCGTTGCGGCCCCCCCGACCCGGTGACCCCGCGGCTGCGGCCATCACGCTGCCGCGTGAAATGCTGACGGTCGGCCTGCCCACGCTGGTGTTGTGGGCAATGGAAGACGCCGCGCTGCCGCCCGGGCTGGTCGACGGCCTGGAGGAATACGTGACGCAGCTCACCCTGGAAAAAGTACCGGGCGCGACCCACTGGATCATCCACGAGCGAGCGCAGTTCGTGGCGCAGCGGCTGGGCGAATTTCTGCGCCGCTGAAGCCCAAGACGTGCTGCGGCTCGCGCGCGGGGTCAGTACACCGGCGGCATCCCCGCCGGGCGCGTCTTGAAGCGTTTGTGCACCCAGTAGTACTGGTCTGGCATGGTGTCGATATAGCCCTGCAGGCGCTGGTTCATGAGTGCCGTGTCGCCGGTGACGTCATCGGACGGGAAATCCTCCCAGGCCGGCAGCACCCGCACTTCGTAGCCTTCGCGCGTCATGCGAGTGACGACCGGCACCACCTTCGCGCGTCCCAGCCTGGCAAAGCGCGAAAGCGAGGGCACCGTCGCGGCCTCGACGCCGTAGAACGGCACGAAGATCGACTCCTCGGGCCCGAAGTTCATGTCAGGCAGCAGGTAAAGCGGCTCGCCCCTGCGCAACGCGCTCACGATGGCCTTGACGCCGTCGGCCCGGCCGAACGGCCGACCGGAGCGAAAGCGTTGTCGTCCCTCCAAAATCCACGCGTCCAGCACCTTGTTCGATTGGTCGGTGTAGATGCCGGTGAATTCCCGCAGCACCTGCTGCGTCAATGCCGTCCAGCCGGCATCCATGCCGACGAAGTGCGGCGCGAAGAGGATGGTGGGCGCCAAGCCCTCCAGTTCCTCGAGCGCCCCGGCGAGCTTGAGCCGCCGGCTGGTGACTTCCGGCCTGCCGTGCCAGATCCAGCTGCGATCGAGCCAGGCCTGGGCCACGTGCACGAAGACCCGCGGCGCCAGCGCGCGGCGTTGGCGCGGCGTCCATTGCGGAAAACAAAGAGCCAGATTGACCTGCACAACACGACGGCGCGGTACGACCACCACGTAGAGGAACCGGCCCAGGGCCCACCCGAGAGCGCGTATCCAGGCCAGCGGCAGGTGCGCCAGCAGCCGCATGAAAGTAATGCCCAGTTTGCTCACGGCGCGGCCTCCGACCCCTCGCAATTCAGGTGCGCCCCCGGGGGTCGGCCGCTGGCGGCATGCGCGCTGGTCGATCCCCGCTCGCGGGACCCCTCGCCCTTCGCGCTCATACCGCGACCTTCAGCCGGCGTCTTGTAGCGCGCGTAGCCCCAGAGATACTGCTGCGGACGCTCCCGGATCAACCGCTCCATCTGTGCGTTGACACGGGTCGCGGCAGTTGCGGCCTCCTGCGGGATGTCGCCGGGCCAGGGCCGCAGCCGGATACGGTAGCCGCGCCCCCAGGGCAGGCGCTCGCCCCAGGCCAACAGCACCGTGGCACCGGTTTGCCGGGCCAGCCGCGCCGACAGCGTCATCGTGTAGGCCGGGCGGCCAAAGAACGGCGCCCAGACACCCAGCCCTTCGGGCGGCACCTGGTCGGGCAGCAGGCCCACCGCCTCGCCGGCCTTCAGCGCCTTGAGCATCTGTTTGACGCCGGCCAAGGTGGTCGGCGCAGTGGCAAGATTGGCGCGCTCGCGCGCGGTGTCGACCAGCTCACGCAGCCACGGCTTGCGCGCCGGCCGGTAGAGCACGGTGATTCGCCCATAGCGCGCGGCATACGCTTGAGCAGTCGCCTCGAAGCAGCCGAGGTGCGGGGTCAGAAAGACGATGCCGCGTCCCTGGGCGCGCGCCGTGTCGATCAGCGCGGCTCCCTCCCAATGGATGGCCACCGCGCGCCCGAACCAGAGCCGGGGCAGTTCACCAAGGAGTTTGCCCGCTTCCGACACCGCGGGCAGCACCTGCGGGAGGCTGTAGCCGGCTTGTTGCGCGTTGTCGGCAAAGCGGCGTCGATAGGTGCCTGAGGCCAGGAAGGTCAGCCAGCCCAGCGCGATGCCCACCCCGTGCAAGATGGGCAGCGGCAGCAGGGCAAACACGCGAAACAGGGTTTTCACAAAAGTTTAGAATACCGTTGTCGCCGAGTTATGAACTACTTGCAGGGCGACCTGAGCTTGTCCGCGGGTTGCGGCACCACGAAATCCATCGGCAAGCTCTTAAAAATAATCCTGCTAAAGCGTTCGCCCCAAGCTCCGGCTCAAGGCAACGCGCCTTCAG
>DATMBW010000223.1:0-4495 GCA_035559095.1 Ramlibacter sp. | reverse complement strand
GGTTAACCAATCGATAGGTTTGAGCGGCCGCGTTGGCGGTGATGAGCAGGAGCGCGGGGAAAAGCAGAGCTGCGGCGAGTCTCGAAGTGGTGTGGACTGGGGAAAACCACTGTTGTTGATTCATGGGGCACCCTTCCTCGCGCGAAACCCGGAGCTTGGCCGTTTTCGGTCATTCTCAGTGAACGACTTTCGAAAAGGTAAGGCTTGCCTGTAAGTTTCAATTGCATACGTGGCTGGGAGCGTTACAGTCGCCACCCAATCGTTGTTACGCCGCGTTCGCACTGCCAAGAACAGTGTTAACAGGCCCTAGCCCCCAAGCCCCCGCTTCCTCAACATCGCCTGCACCACCGGATCCCTTCCCCGAAACCTCCGGTACGCCTGCGCCGGTTCGCTCTTCCCGCCTGTGCTGTAGATATGCCGCAGCAAGCGCTCCGCGGTCTCGGGATGGAACGGATCGCCGGCCTCGGTGAACGCGTCGAACGCATCGGCCTCAAGCACCTCCGCCCACATGTAGACGTAGTAGCCGGCCGCGTAGCCGCCGCAGAACAGGTGCTGGAAATGGGCCAGGTGGTGGCGCTGGCCGATGTCTTCGGGCACGCCGAGCGCGGCGCGCTGCTGCGCCTCGAATGCCGCGATGTCCACCGGCGTGCCGTGCGGCAGGCTGTGCAAGGCCATGTCGATCAGCGCCGGCCCCGTGTACTGGATGGTGGCCCAGGCCTGATCGAAGCGCCGTGCGCGCAATAGCTTGTCGATCAAGTCCTTCGGGATCGGTTCGCGCGTCTGCCAATGGCGTGCGTGCCGCGCCAGGATCCGCGGCTGAAGCGCCCAATTCTCGAACAGCTGCGAGGGCAGCTCGACGAAGTCGCGCAGCACCCGCGTGCCGGCCAGGCGCTCATGCCGCACCTGCGACAGCAGGCCGTGCAGGCCATGGCCGAACTCGTGGAACAGCGTCCTCGCATCGTCGAAGCTCAAAAGCGTCGGGCTCGCCTTGGCGAAGTTGTTGTTGTTGAGGACGATGGGCAGGACGGGCCCAGGGGTGGCGGTGCTTTCAGGGCGGACGGGGTAACCGGACTGGCTGCGCAAGACGCTCATCCACGCGCCACCGCGCTTCGAAGGCCGTGCGAAGTTGTCGCCCAGGAAGATGCCGATCAACGCGTTGTCGCGGCCGCGCACCTCCCACAGCCGCACGTCGGGGTGGTACAGGCCGGGGTTGGCTTGTTCGACGAAGCGCAGCCCGAACAAGCGGCCCGCGCAATCGAACATCGCGGCGATCATGTTGTCCAGGGCGAAATACGGCTTGAGCAGCGCGTCGTCCAGGCCGAATTCCTGCTGGCGCACCTTTTCGGCGAGATAGGGCCAGTCCCACGCGGCGATGGGCGCGGGCTCGCCCAGCCGCACCGCCATGGCCGTGAGCAGCGCGCGGTCCTCGGCGGCCTTGGCCTTGGCCGGCTCCCACACGCTGCCCAACAAGTCGAGAACCGCTGCCCTGTCGGGCGCCATCCGGTCGGCCAGCGCGTAATCGGCGTAACTGGCATAGCCATGCAACGCGGCCAGCTCCTGGCGCAAGGCAACGATGCGCTCGGCGACGGGTCGGTTGTCGTGCTCGCCGGCATGGGCGCCGCGTTCGACCCAGGCGCGCCACACCGCCTCGCGCAGGTCGCGGCGCGACGAGAACGTCATGAACGGCTCGGCCAGCGAACGCGACAAGGTGACGGCATAGGCTTGCGTGCCCAGCCCGCGCTCGACTGCGGCGGAGCGCGCGGCCGAACGCAGGGAATCGGGCAGTCCGGCCAGGTCGGCCGGCGCGTCCAGCCGCAACAGCCAGCCCGATTCCTCGGCCAGCAGGTTCTGGCCGAAACGGGTGGTGAGTTCGGCGAGCTCTTCCGTGATCCGCGCATAGCGGCGGCGCGCCTGCGGCGGCAGCCTGGCCCCGGCCAGCACGAAGTCGAAATGGATGCGCTCCACCAGCCGCAGGTCTTCTTCCTCAAGGCCGAGCTCGCCGCGCCGCGCGTGCAGCGCGCCGATGCGCGCGAACAAGCCCGCGTGCATGCAGATCGCGTTCTCGTGCGCGGCCAGGCGCGGCGCCATGGCGCGCTCGACGGCCTGCAGAGCAGGGCTGGTTTCGCTGACCGCCAGGTTGCCGAACAGCAGGTTGATGCGGGTGAACAGGCGGCCGCAGCGGTCGAATGCCTCGACGGTGTTGCGAAACGTCGGCGGCTCGGCCTGGTCGGCGATGGCGTCGATCTCGGCCAGTTGCCCGCGCATCGCCACTTCGAAGGCGGGTTCGAAATGCTCGGGCCGGATGTCAAGAAAAGGCGGAAGGCCGTAGGGGCCGGTCCAGTCCTGGAGCAATGGATTGTCGGCAAGGGGCATCGAATGATTGTGCCTGCCTACGGGCCGCGGTCCCGCAAGAATCGCCTTGTTCTGATCCGTGCCGTACTGCTCGGCTTCGTCCGATGTCGCGCAGGACGCGAGCCCACCAGGGGTGGCCGCTTTGCGAGAAGGAGATGTCGAGTTCATGTTTTTCACTCTGTTGCGATGAGGCGGGATGCGGCTATTCATGATCGAAATTCACGGACGCATGGCTGTCTGCCGAGCAACTTTCAATTCAAGGGGAAATCGCGATGCAAATGCAAGGGAAAATCGTCACTGCCGCCGCATTGGCAGCGGGTGGAGCTCTCCTGCTAGCGAGGCAGATGCGGAGCGCGCGCGGACCCGAAGCCGCGTCGCCGCTCGAGCCATCTGTCACGGAGGTGGGGACAAGGCCGGGAAGGATCGGTGCCGTCGCCGCACTTGCGCTGGGCGGACTGCTGCTGTCGAATCAGTTGAGGAAGGCGCGCGCATCAGGTGCCTCATACTCGGTCGACGAATCGCTGGAGGTCAATGTGCCTGTCAGCACGGCCTACAACCAGTGGACCCAGTTCGCGGAATTTCCGAGGTTCATGGACAGCGTGCAGGAAGTGAAGCAACTCGACGATACACATCTGCATTGGCGTGCCAGCGTGGCCGGCAAGACCAAGGAATGGGATGCCGAGATCACCGAGCAGATTCCGGACCAGCGCATCGCCTGGCGCAGCACGAGCGGCGTGAAGAATGAAGGCGTTGTCACCTTCAACAGGATCGCGGATAACAAGACGAAAATCGTGCTGCACATCGATTGCCAGCCCGAGACTGCCGGCGAAAAGATCGGCGTTGCCGTGGGGGGAGTGAAACTCACGGCCAGAGGCAATCTGAGGCGATTCAGGGATCTGATCGAAGGGCGCGGCGTGGAAACCGGGGCATGGCGCGGAACCATTACCCACTGACGAAGAGCCGTTGCAGCCTGGCCCGCGCGGCGGTGATGACGCTCGCGGCGGGCGCCTGGTACCCGGCGGCTGTGGCACAGCCCCTCTACGCTCCGGCGCCCCCCGCCAGCGCGGCGGGTGCCACTGCACCTGTGCCCGCCGCCGGCGTGCCGGCCGTCGCCGCGCCGCAACCGGCCCCGCCACCGCTTGTGCCGCCGGCGGTCGACGCGCCATCTTCGGACTCGCTCACGCGCGGCTCGATCTTCCGCTCGCCCGAGTCGACGCCACCGGCACTCCCGCCTGTCGCCGCGCCGCCACCACCGCCCCCAGCTGTCGCCGCGCCGCGACCGCCGCTGCCGCCGTCCCCTCCTTCCTCGCCGGTGAAAGGCCTGCCGCCTGACGCTCCCCAACTCGTCATCAGCGGCGGCGTCTATTCGCCCAACCCGCACCAGCGCATGCTCATCGTCAACGGCAAAGTGGTCAAGGAAGGGGCCGACCTCGGCTCGGGCGTGGTGCTCGAACAGATCACGCCCGACGGCGTGGTACTTGCCTTTCGAGGCTCGCATTACCGGCTGATGTACTGAGCCGGGAATTTGTCATTGCGTGCTTGATCTGGCTTGACCCGTCATCCAGGAGTCATGGATGCCGGGTCAAGCCCGGCATGACAAGACGATCGGCGTCGTGTTCTGCGCGAACGCCGATGGCACGCCCAGCGACGCGCTGATCAAACCCAGCCCCGTGGCGGCCATCGGTGACAACAGCCTGCGGCGGCCCGCGCAGAAATGTGCGCCTCGGTGCCGAGAAAACGTTCCAGCCATGTAAGTCTCCGTGGTGAAGTTGGTAATCTGCCTCGACGGCTGTATAGAGTAAATGCAAAAGATCTTGCAGTCTGCTAAAGAATTGCTTTATGGTTGGAACCTTCCTCTTATGATCAGCTTCAAGACGCTCAAGGTTTTCTTGGGCGTGGCGACACACGTGAGCTCTCCGGCTCCATACGGATCTCGTCGATTTCAACCTCGATGCGCAAGACCCATCCGCACATCACGGTGGAGTCGGGCATCAGCTATTCGGGCACCCTGAAGCGGCGGGTCGTGGAGGGCGATATCCGGACCTGGAAGTCCGGTTCTTCGACGGCCCGCACGCATACCGGACAATCGGGTTCATCGAGAATAAGCGCCGGTCTTTCTCACCAGCATTCTGCGCAGCCAATT
>DATMBW010000222.1:0-11742 GCA_035559095.1 Ramlibacter sp. | reverse complement strand
CCAATCGCCTGATTGATGTTGTCCTTGATGGTTTGCTGCAGTTCGTCCGGCGAGTACCGGTCGCCAAACATCGAATCCAGCCCGGCGTCCAGGGCGCCTATCGAATACTGCTTGTATTCGGGCGCGCGCCCGCCAAGGATGTCGCCCAAGGTCGTGTTGACCTTCTTTTGCAGTGCCTCGAGACGCGGATCCCAGCGTTCCTGGATGCCCGACGAATCGAAAGTCCGCAGTTCCTTGACACGCCATGTGACGTCTTCGATCGCCTTTGCAAGCGCAGCCTTGTCGAGGGCGTCAAGCGATTGCGACGTGGATTTGCCGGTGGACATGCGGGTTCCCAATGTGGAAGGCCTTCGACTTTAACTCTTCCGTGAAGGCCTGGCACGCCGTAACAGACGCGCGCGAATCCGCACAATTGACTATTGACTACCCGGAAATCGGCGATGCCAGCCTCCCGCCGCATCGTCCCAGATGCCCCGTTTCAGCGAGCCGGCGCACTGCGTCGGCTGCTTTCGCGGCGGCGCGGCTCCCGTGCCGATCAAAGATTCTGGTGGGAACCGTCGCAGAACTGTCCGGCCGCGCTTTGCTTGCAGCCGCAGAAATAAACCGTCTTGCTCTCTTGCGCCGTGTACTTGGTGGGCGTCAGCGTCGTGCCTTGATGGCCGCCGTCACAGAACGGCTGGGCCTGGCTGCGGCCGCAGCTGCACCAGTAGTAGTCCTTGCCGGCCTCCACGTCGGCAGCGAACGGGGTCTTGGTTGCGATGATCGCTCGGGTGGTCATGTGAACCTTTCATGAAAAAACAAAGCCGACGACCGGGCGCGCAGGCCATGTCGAGCCGGCACAAATCGTTGCCGGGAGTCAATACCCGCCCGCATCCTGCGCCGCCTTGACGGCCAGTCCGATCGTCACCGCCACCGGAATGGCGGTGAGCGCGGCGGCCGTGGCCCATGAGCCCGCCTTGCCATCGAGGCGGCGCAGCCTGTTGACGCCGGCCACCACCGGATCGGCCAACAACCCGCCGAGCAGCAAGGCCACATAGCCGAGAGAAAACCCCGCATACAGATGCGCGTTGGCCAGCAGCGTTCCCAGCAGCAAGACCGCGACCCCGGCGGCGGCGGGTGTGAACGCAGTGCGCAGGCGCGGCAGATTGAACGCGAGGCAGGCCGCCAGCACCGAAGCCAGCGCGCCGCTCAACTGGCCAAGCGACTGGCTGGAATCGAGCATCAGCGCCAGGCCCGCGCCGCCGGCAACCAGCGCCAGCAGCACGGGCGGCGTGGGCCGGTGGTCGGCGGCACGTGCCATGTAACTCCAGACGGCCCACACCAGCACCGCGAAGACGGCCACCGAAAGCGCGGCCTTCCGCGCCCCGAAGCTGGCAAGCGCCGGCCCTACCACCAGCGCGCCGGCGGCCAGCGAGATGACGAAACGGGCGGCCAGGCGAACTGCGGCGCCGCGGACGTTTTCCACCGCCACCGCGGCGCCCGCACCAGCCAACGCGATCCAGGGCAACCAGTCCAGTGCCACCTTCGGCACCAACGACCACTGCGCGTACAGCACGGCGAAACAGGCGGCGACGAAGCCCGCCGCGATCGCGGCGGCTGGAGCAACCTCTTTCAGCCGCACGGCACGACATGCCGCCAGGCCCGCCACGGCCGCGCCAAATGGCACCAGCGCGCTCTGCCAGAGCAGCGGCAGAGCGAACGACGCATCGAGCATCAGCTCTCCTATTCTTGTGGAAAGAAAACAGTCCGGCCTGCCTGAAAACCCCGGCCGGGCGCGCTCACGTTACTGCTTGATCGCTTCGATGTTGATGCGCAGGTCGACCTCATCGGTCGCCGCGCCGGGCACGCCGTAGCCCATGCCGAAATCGGTCCGCTTGATCGCGCCGCTGGCGACATAGCCGACGCGGGTCTCACCCTTCATGCCCTTGCCGGAACCGATTTGCTTGAGCTTGAACGTGACCGGCTTGGTCACGCCGCGCAGATTCAGGTTGCCGGTGACCGTCCCTTCTCCTGCAGCGTTCAGCGTGACGGCCGTCGACGTGAATTGCAGCATCGGAAACTGGACCGCGCTGAAGAAATCGGGGCTCTTCAAGTGCTTGTCCAGGCCTTCGTGCTTGGAGTCGATGCTGTCGGTCTTGATTTCGACCTTGATCTTGCTCTTTTCCGGCGTATCGACCACCAGGTCGCCGTTGATGTCGTTGAAGCGGGCCATGAAACGGCTGACGCCGCCCAGGTGGCCGATTTCGAAATAGGCTACCGAATGCGCCGGGTCGATCTTGTAGGTGCCGGCCGGCGCGGTGGAGGCGAAAGCGGAAGCGGACAAGGCCGCACCTGCGAGGGCAAACGACAGGAAACGGCTGGAGCGGGCGGCGAGGTTCATGGCTGGAGATCTTTCGTGTGACACGTGTGGGCTGAAAATGCCGGACGGCAAAGACGTCCTGCTACGGTAGAGCTCGCGAATTTTATGGCCTCACTTTTAAGGATAAATATTCCGTCGCGGAATGAACTATTCCATAATCAGGAACAATCTAGCCAAAAACTGACTCGAAAGCGGCCGCCAGCGCCGCTGGAAAACTTCACATGGACAGCGATCCCTCGCGGAACGCGGTCTTGTCGAGCCAGACATTCACCAGCACCGGCTTGCCTTGCCGCGCGAACTCCCGCGCCTTCGCCAAAGCGGCGGGAACTTCGCTCATCTGCTTGACCAGGATGCCTTCGGCGCCGAAGCCGGCCGCCACCGCGTGGTAGTCGGTGCGCGCGAGCACCGTCGCCACATCGTCGTGCAGCATCTTGACCTGTTCACGGGCGATCTGAGTCCAGCAGGCGTCGTTGCCGACGATCGCGATCACCGGCACGCGATGGCGCACGAAGGTGTCGAACTCCACCAGCCCGTAGCCGCAGGCGCCGTCGCCAAAGATGATCCACACCTCGCTCTCGGGCCGCGCGAGGGCGGCTCCCAGCGCAAAGCCGGCCCCCACGCCCAGCGTGCCGAAAGCGCCGGGATCGAGCCAGCCGAGCGGGCCGCGCGCATGCAGCACGTACGAGGCCGTCGCCACGAAATCCCCGCCGTCGGCGACCATCAGCGCGTTGTCGCCGGCAGCCTGCTCCATCGCGCGCAGGAAAGCGATTGGGTTCACGAATTCGCCGGACTGGGCGGCTTGCCGGTCGATATCGCGTTCGCGTTCCGTATCGCGGCCGCGCAACTGGGCCAACCAGCCGTCCCAGCGTGCGCCGGCCGCGGGCATCGCCTGCGCCAGTTCCTGCAGAAACACGCCGGCGTCGCCCATCGCGGCGATGTCGGGTTTGCGGTTCAGGCGGGCGTCCCGGGTGCTGCGGTTGGCGGCAATCAGGGTCGCGTTGCGCCGCACATGTTTTCCATAGTCGAGCCGGAAGTCGCAGGGCACGCCGGCCAGCAGCACGCAGTCGGCCTCGCGCAGCGCTTCACGGCGCTGGTGCCGCAGCAGCAGCGGATGGTCGCGCCCCAGCAGGCCGCGCGCCATGCCCGACAGATAGACCGGGATGCCGAGCCGATCGAGGGCGCGGGCCAGCGCGTCGGCCTGCCTTGCCAGCACCACCGCCTGGCTGCCGATCACCAGCAGCGGGCGTTCGGCCTTGGCCACGGCGGCTTGGGTCGCGGTGAGCGCGGTCGCGGGCGGGCGCGGCACCGCCACCGGCAGGACGCGTTGCACGGCCGCGGCCGCGCTACCGTCGAACATCTTGCGCACATGGCGGTTCAGGTAGAAGCGCAGCGCGCGGTCGGACATGCTCCTGCCCTTGCCGGCCGCATCGGCATACCACTGGCGGATCGACGCTTCGTCGTAAAGCAGGTCGACCGGGCATTCGACGAACACCGGCCCGGGAACACCCGACTGCGCGGCCTCGAACGCATCCTCCACGGCCGGGCCCAGGTCGCGCACCCGCAATATCTTGCGAAACATCTTGACGTGCGGCTCCACCAGCGGCCGCTGGTCGATGTCCTGCAGCGCGCCGCGCCCTTGCAGCGCGGTGGGCGCGGCGCCGCCGAGCAGGATCACCGGCGACTGGGCCAGCTGCGCGTTCTTCAGCGCCGTGATGGTGTTGGTGATGCCGGGACCGGCGGTGACGGCCGCGACGCCCGGCACGCCCGACAGGCGCGCGGTCGCATCGGCCGCGAACACGGCCGTCGCTTCGTCGCGCACGTCCACCACGCGGATGCCGCGGGCCTTGGACGCGCTGAGGATGGGCGAGATGTGCCCCCCGCACAAGGTAAAAACGCTGCGCACTCCATGCGAGCGCAGCACGTCCGCGACACGGTCGCCGCCATGCAGCGTGAGCAGTTCCGGTTTCATTTTTCTCCCTTTTCTTCCTTGCGCCGGTTCAGGCCCACTGCACGCTGGTGTCGGTGGAATACCAGCTCTGGACGGCGTGCGTGACCGCGGCCTCGATACGGTTGCGGCGGATCTTCATGGTCGGCGTCAGCAGGCCATTCTCGATCGACCACGGCTCGTTGGCCACCACGATCATGCGCAGGCGCTCGTGCGGCGCGAGTTCGCGGTTCACGTCCTGCAGCAGGCGCGCCAGCTCCGTTTGCACCTGCAAGCGAACGGCGGGATCGCCCACGCGCGGGCGCAGGTCTTCCGCCAGGATCACGATCGCGTACGCGGCGCTTTGGCCGATGCCGGAAACCAGCGACAGCTCCACCATCGGGTGGGCGTTCAGCTTGTTCTCGATCGGCGCCGGGGCCACGTATTCGCCCTTGGTGGTCTTGAACAGTTCCTTGACCCGCCCGGTGAGCCTGAGCAGCCCGTCCGGCCCGCGCTCGCCCTGGTCGCCGGTGCGGAAGAATCCGTCCTCGGTGAACGCCTGCGCGTTCAGCTCGGGGCGCTTGTAATAGCCGACGAACTGGCCGGGCGACTTGATCAGGATCTCGCCCTCCTCGCTCAGGCGCACCTGTACGCCGGGCAGCGGTACACCGACGTAGCCCGGCGCTTTCAGGGTCTCGGTGGAGCTATGCGAAAAAGCGAAGTCTTCGGTCATGCCATAGCCTTCGATCAGGTTCAGTCCCAGCCGGCGGTACCATGCAATCAGCTCGGCCGGGATGGGTGCCGAGCCGCTGCCGGCCCGCCGCACCTGGTCCAGGCCCAGCCCCTTGAGCACCTTGCGGCCGACCAGGCGCCCGACGATGGGAATGCCCAGCAGCCGGTCGAGTTTTTGCGGCGGCATCTTCGTGAACACGCCCTGCTGGAACTTGAGCCACAGCCGCGGCACCGAGATGAACGTGGTGGGATGCGCGCGCTGCAGGTCCGCCAGGAATGTCTCAGGTGCCTCCGCGAAAAAAATGTGCGACGTGCCGTCCACCAGCGATGCGCATTCGATCCAGGCCCGCTCGAAACTGTGCGCGAGCGGCAGGTACGAGATCATCCGGCTCTCCTGGCCTTCACCCAGGATGCCCTTCATGTAGTTCACGATGCCGGTGCTGGCCCGCGTGACCGAGCTGAAGGGCAGCATCACGCCCTTGGGCCGACCGGTCGAGCCGGAGGTGTAGATCAGCATCGCCAGTTCGTCGGGCGCGCGCTGCGGCCTGCCGGCCAGCGGCTCGCTGCGCGAAACGATCGCGTCCCAGGTATCGAAGGACGTCGGCGGGGCCAGTGGAAAGGCGATGCACGGCAGGCCTTCGGGCACGCCGCAGGCCTGTTGCGGCCACGTGTCCAGTTTGCCGACAAACAGCAGGCTGGCCTCGCTGTCTTCCAGCACGAAGCGGACCGTCTCGGCCGTTTCCGTCGGAAAGATCGCCACCGTGGTGCCGCCCGCCATCCAGATCGCGAGCTCCGCCATGAAGAAGTGGGCGCAGTTCTTGGACAGGATCGCGATGCGCGCGCCGCGCTCGAAATTCCGTGCGAGCAGGTGGCTGGCCATCCGTCTCGCCTGCCCCACCACGTCGGCCCAGGTGTAGTCGGTGACCCGCCCGCCGCCGATGGGCTGTGTCAGGAACACCTGCCGCGCGCGTTCGGCCTCGTGGTCGAACACGTAATCGAGGATCAGCTTGTCTTGTGTCATTTTCCCGCTCCGTGGCGCGTGGCAAAGAGGCGCCGGACTCCCGCGCCGAGGTTACCTGCGGCGGTCGCCATCGGGCTACTGGTGAATTCCCGCGTGCGCCGGCGCCCCTCTGGCGTCGGTCATGGAGTCGGTCATGGGGTCGCGGCAGGCGGTACCCGGCGGGGGCTCACACTGTGACGGTCTGCGCTTCGCTCCGACTTCGCTGCGCTGCTCGGCCTGGGGTCGGCGTCGCAGAACTCACTGCGTTCACTACGTTCTCTCCGTTCGGACAGCTGCGACGAGTCAGTTTACGAAGCGCGCAAGCGCGCCCGCCCCCAGGCCGAGCATCACAGCCGCCACAGAGATCGCCCCCGCCGGGCACCGCCTGCCGCGAAAGCCAACAGCGTAAGGTGATCTACGAATACCAACGGCGCCTGCAGCAAAGGCGGGGTTGGGCGGGCCGTGGCGCATCGATCACGCGAGGCGCCTGGGTTTGCTCGATCTCGTGGCCGCGCGCTTTAGCGCGCTTCGTGATCTGACTCGTCGCAGCTGTTCGAACGCAGCGCCCCCAAGCGCGCGCAGTGAGTTCTGCGACGGGCCACGAGATCGAGCAAACCCAGGGTAGCCGGTGCGCAGCGCCGGCCGCCTCGCGGATGCGCCGCGGCCCGCCCGGCCCCGACTTTGCCCCCCGAATTGCATTGGCAAAACGCTGCGAGAGCTTCTGCCCGCAGATGCCTAAGGCGCCGGCGCCCCGCCCTGGAACCACTGCGCGATCAGCGCACGCTCGGCTTCGGTGATGCCGGTGGCGTTGTTCATCGGCATGATCCGGGTCACCACGGCCTGCTGGTAAACCGCCTGCGCATGCTGCTTGAGCGCGGCCGGCGAATCGAGCCGCACGCTCTTCATCTGGACCTGCGGGCCATGGCACTGGTAGCAGCGCTGCGCAAGCACCGGCTGCACCTCCTGATAGCCAACTACGCGCGGTGCCGCGGCGACTTTGCTTGCGGAGACGTCCGGCCGCAACCAGCCGGCCACGGCTGCGATCACCGCAATGCCCACCAGCGCGTAAGGCAAGGGATGCCGGTTGCGTCCCAGCTTCCAGCCGTGGCGCATGACGAAGAACTGGCGGATGGCCGCGCCCGCGAACATCATCAGGATCAGCACCAGCCAGTTGCGCGGATGGTTCCAGGTGAAGCTGTAGTGGTTGCTCACCATCGAGAACAGGACCGGCAGCGTGAAATAGGTGTTGTGCACGCTGCGCTGCTTGCCGATCTTGCCGTGGATGGGGTCGACCGGCTGTCCGGCCCTGATCGCCGCCACTACCTTCTTCTGCCCCGGGATGATCCAGGCCAGGACATTCGCGCTCATGGCCGTGGCAATCATCGCGCCCACCAGCAGGAACGCGGCGCGCCCCGCGAACCAGTGGCATGCCAGCCAGGACGCAAGCCCCACCAGCACGAGCACCAGAGCGCCGACGATAGCGTCGCCGTTCCGGCGTTGGCCGAACACGCGGCAGACCGCGTCATAGAGCAGCCAGAACGCCACCAGGAACGACAGCGCCACACCGATGGCGGCGGCGGGTGACCAGTCCTTCACCGACTTGTCGACCAGGTAGGTACCGGCACTCCACAGGTAGGACACAGCGAACAGGGCGAAGCCGCTCAGCCAGGTCGAGTAGCTTTCCCAATAGAACCAGTGCAGATGATCGGGCAGCTTCGGCGGCGCGACGTCGAACTTCACCGGGTGGTAGAAACCACCGCCGTGCACCGCCCACAACTCGCCGTCGACGCCCTGCTTCTTCAGGTCGGGATCGACCGGCGGCGTCAGGTTGGAATCGAGGAAGACGAAATAGAAGGAAGAACCGATCCAGGCGATGGCGGTGACGACGTGCACCCAGCGCAGCAGCAGGTTGGCCCAGTCCAGGAGGTAGCTTTCCATGGGCTCAATCGCGCGGTGGGCCCGGTGGGGCGACTTGCAGGATCTGCGCCGCGACACTCACGGCGATCACCTCCGGCTCCTTGCCCGTGATGCCGGGCAGGCCGATCGGGCAGGTTACCCGCGACAGCTCCGCTGCGGTGAAGCCGCGCTGCTCGAGCCGATGCCGGAACGCGGCCCACTTGGTCTTGCTGCCGATCAGGCCGATGTAAGCAAGATCCCCGCGTTCGCGCTGGCGCCGCAGGCAGGCCGCGACGATGTCGAGGTCTTCGGCATGGCTGAAGCTCATGATCAGCACGCGCGAGCCCGGCGCGAGATCCGGGACCGCGGCCTGCACCGGGTCGGAGTGCTCGCAAACAACGTGGGCCGGCACGTGGAGCGGAAAGATCTCGTCGCGGCTGTCGATCCAGGTCACAGCGAACGGCAGCGTCGCCAGCACGTTGGCAAGGGCCTTGCCGACGTGGCCGCCACCGAACAGCGCCAGCGGCGCCAGCCGGTCGGCCAGCCGGGTTTGCAGCGCAGGAATGTCCGCCGCGCCGATGCGCTCGAAGCGCAGACGCACCGAGCCGCCGCAGCATTGCCCCAGGCTGGGGCCCAAGGCGTAGCGGCGCAGCGGCTCGCCCTGTCCGCTCGCGAGCAGGCGGCGCGCCTGCTCGATGGCCTGGAATTCGAGATGGCCGCCGCCGATGGTGCCCACCACATCGCCGGCGAAGACCGCCATCCAGGTGCCGGCTTCGCGCGGCACGGAGCCCTGCGTGGCATCGACGCTGACGAGAACGGCTTCCTCGGCAATGAGCCTGGCAGTGACAACGTTCATGTTTTTTGGCATCGGCACGGCGTCCATTCGCAACAGTCGTAGCGCGAAGGTAAACCCGGTCGGCAAGCTCGGCGCATCGGCGTTGAATAGCTCAGTTGCAAGCCCGACGTTCGAGCCGACCGATCCAGGAAACCTCGCGATGAAGCATATTCCCGACCTGCGCCGCCTGGCGCCCGCCGCCCAGGCGACCCTGGTCGCGGCAATCCTGGCGGCGTGCTCTTCCACGCCCTTGCCGCCGGATGCGCCCGCGGACGTGGCGAAGGCGCCTGCGCAGTCGCGGCATGCCGCACCGGCCCGCCCTGGAGCCGGCGTGCGCTCTTCGGGTGCGACCAATCCGCGAGCGTACCGGGCCGATGCCGCGACCCATCTTTACGGGCTGAACCAGGATCGCATCTACAAGGGGCGGCTGCCGCCGATGTTGTACGCGATCGGCGTGCTCCAGGTGGAGGTGGACGGCCGCGGCAATGTGCGCAACCTCAACTGGATGCGCGCGCCCCGGCACGCGCCGGAGGTCGTGGCGGAGATCGAGCGCACGGTCCGCGCCGCCGCGCCCTTCCCGGCGCCGGCGCGCATGGGCAAGGTGGTCTATACGGACACGTGGCTGTGGCACAAGAGCGGCCGCTTCCAGCTCGACACGCTGACCGAAGGCCAGGACTGACCGGCCCGGTGTCATCCCGGACTCGATCCGGGATCCACGGCTGCGCTCGCACCTGGATTGCGGATCGAGTCCGCAATGACGTGATTCCAACTCAGGAACCCCGGTAGGTGGAGTAGCTCCACGGGCTGACCAATAGGGGCACATGGTAGTGCTGGTCCGGATCGGCCACACCGAAATCCAGGCTGACCTTTCCGAGGAAATTCGGCTGCGGCAACGCCACGCCGCGCCCCTTGAAATACCCGGCCACGTCGAACACCAGCCGGTACGTGCCTTTCTTCAGTTCGCCAGCGGCACACAGCGGGCCCTCCGGACTGCGTCCGTCTTCATTGAGCACCAGGCGCTTGAGCAGTGCGGCGCCGTCCGCGCCGGTCGTGTAAAGCTCTACCGCCATGCCTGCCGCCGGGCAGCCGTGCATGGTGTCCAGGACGTGCGTACTCAGGCCCATGGAAGACTCCTGTCGAATCTTGGTGGACAGAAGTGTATACACTTTCCGGGGTTTGGGGCTATCATGCCGGTGCATGGAAGCGTCCACCACCAGCGTCATCGTCGAATCGCTGACCCGGGCCATCGTCGACCACCGGCTGCAACCCGGCACCAAGCTGGCCGAGCAGAAGCTGGCCGACCACTTCAGCGTCTCGCGCACGCTGGTGCGCCAGGCCCTGTTCCAGCTCGCGCAGAACCGGCTGGTCAAGCTGGTGCCCGCGCGGGGCGCTTTCGTCGCCGCGCCCACCGTGAAAGAGGCGCGCCAGGTCTTCGCGGTGCGCCGCATGCTCGAAGCGGGGATGACGCGCGCCTTCGTGCGGGACGTCTCGCCATCGCGGCTGCGCGCCTTGCGCGAACACGTCGCCCGGGAAAAAGCCGCGGTCGACCGGCACGACGCGGCCGGCCGGGTCGAGCTGCTGGGCGACTTCCATGTCCGCATGGCCGAACTGATGGGCAACGACGTGCTGGTCCAGATGCTGCGTGACCTGATCTCGCGCAGCTCGCTGATTTCCCTGATGTACCAGCGTGCCGGCGCCGCCCGCCATTCGCAGCAGGAGCATGTGGAGATCGTCAGGGCGCTGGCGGCCAGGGACGAGGCGCGGGCCGTGCAATTGATGGACGAACACCTGCTGCACGTGGAAGCGAGCCTGGCGTTCGACCGCAAGGTGCCCACCCACGACGTCGCCCTGGCCCTGTCATGAACGAAGCGCCATGAACTACGACAGCACAGCCCCGTACCCGCGCGACCTGGCCGGCTATGGGCGCACGCCGCCCCACGCGCGGTGGCCGGGCGGCGCGCGCATCGCCGTCCAGTTCGTCCTGAACTATGAAGAGGGCGGCGAGAACTCGGTACTGCACGGCGATGCGCTCTCCGAGCAATTCCTGTCGGAGATGTTCAATCCGCCCGGCTTTGCCGACCGGCACCTGAGCATGGAGAGCATCTACGAGTACGGCGCGCGCGCCGGCGCCTGGCGCATCCTGCGCGAGTTCGAGCGGCGCGCCTTGCCGCTGACGGTGTTCGGGGTGAGCATGGCGCTGCAACGCCATCCCGAGCTGACCGCGGCGTTCAGGCAACTGGGACACGAAATCGCCTGCCACGGCTGGCGCTGGATCCACTACCAGGCCATCGACGAGGCGACCGAGCGCGAGCACATGCGCATCGGCATGCGGATCATCGAGGAGATGACCGGAGAGCGCGCGCTGGGCTGGTACACCGGACGCGACAGCCCGAATACGCGCCGGCTGGTGGCCGATTACGGCGGCTTCGAATACGACAGCGACTATTACGGCGACGATCTGCCGTTCTGGATGAAAGTGCGCAGGACCGACGGCGCCGTGGTGCCGCACCTGATCGTGCCCTATACCCTGGATGCGAACGACATGCGGTTCTCGCTGCCCCAGGGGTTCGCGCAGGCCGAGGACTTCTTCGTCTACCTGCGCGACAGCTTCGACACGCTCTATGCCGAAGGCGACCCGGACGGCGCGGACCGGCCCGGGATGATGAGTATCGGCATGCACTGCCGGCTGCTGGGCCGCCCCGGGCGCATCGTCGCATTGCAGCGGTTCCTGGACCATGTGCAGCGGCACGACGGCGTGTGGATCTGCCGCCGCATCGACATCGCGCGGCACTGGAAGCGGGTCCATCCTTTCCGGGACTCAACGTGAAACTCACCCTCGAACGACTCAATGCGGCCCCCGTGCAGGAAGCGGCGCGGATGCTGGACGGCCTGTACGAGCATTCGCCCTGGATCGGGCAGGCCGCGCTCGCGCAGCGGCCGTTCCGCTCGCTGGCGCACCTCAAGCACGTCATGGCGCGGATCGTGGCCGATGCCGG
>DATMBW010000221.1:0-3667 GCA_035559095.1 Ramlibacter sp. | reverse complement strand
GCGCTGCGTTTCGGCAACGCCCTGTTCGAGCCGCTGTGGCGGCGCGAGACCATCGCCAACATCCAGATCACGATTGCCGAAGACCTGGGCGTTGAAAAGCGCGGCGCTTTCTACGACAGCACCGGCGCCCTGCGCGACATGGTGCAGAACCACGCCCTGCAGCTGCTGTGCGCGATGGCCATGGAGCCGCCGATCAACGCGCATGCCGACGCCATCCGCGACGAGAAGCTCAAGGTGCTGCGCTCGCTCCAATCATGGACGCCCCAGACCCTGGGCAGCCAGGTCGTTCGCGGCCAATACATGTCCGGCCATATGGGCGGCGAGCTGGTGCCCGGCTATCGCGATGAGCCCGGCGTGGACCCGCACAGCACGACCGAAACCTTCGTCGCGTTGCGCGCGGAGATCGCCAACTGGCGCTGGGCGGGCGTGCCGTTCTACATCCGCACCGGCAAACGGCTGGCCGCGCGCGATGCGCGCATCGTGGTCAATTTCCGGCCGGCGCCGCACGCCATCTACCAATCGCCCGCCGGTGTCGCCAATCGCCTGGTGATCCGCCTGCAGCCCAACGATGGGCTGGAGTTGCACCTGCTGGCGCAGGGCCAGGAGAACCGGCAGCGTTCGGGAACCACGTCATCGGGACAATCGTTGACGCCGGTGCAGTTGGACCTGGATTTCGACAAGCGCTTTGGCTCCGGGCGCGTTGGGGCCTACGAACGCCTGCTGCTCGATGTGATCGACGGGCGGCTCAATCTGTTCGTGCGCAGCGACGAACAGGAGGAGGCCTGGCGCTGGGTCGAGCCGATCATGGAACACTGGCAAGGCGACACCTCGGGGCCGCGCCCCTACGCCGCGGGCACCTGGGGTCCCAGCGCTGCCAGCGCCATGATCGCGCGCGACGGCCATTGCTGGAGCGAGGAATGCTAGACCGCATCAAGGCGTCGCTGCCGTCCCTGGCGCCGGCGGAGCAGCGGGTCGGCCGGCTGGTGCTGAGCGATCCGCGTGCTTTCGCCAGACTGCCGGTGGGCGAACTGGCCGACCGCGCACACGTCAGCAAACCCACGGTGGTCCGGTTTTGCCGCAGCATCGGCTACGACGGCCTGTCGGACTTCAAGCTCAAACTCGCCGGCAGCGTCAGCGAGGGCGTGCCCTTCATCCACCGCAGCGTCGACGCGGACGACAAGACCGGCGACGTGCTGGTCAAGGTGATCGACAACACGGTGGCGGCGTTCCTCAAGTACCGCAACGACGCATCGGCCTGCGCTGTCGAAAAAGCGGTCGAAGCATTGGCCGCGACGCACAAGACCGGCCGGCGCATCGAGTTCTACGGCGTGGGCAATTCGGGGATCGTGGCGCAGGACGCCCAGCACAAGTTCTTCCGCCTGGGCGTGAACACCATCGCCTACAGCGACGGCCACATGCAGGTGATGAGCGCCACGCTGCTCGGCCCGGGCGACTGCGTGGTGGTGATCTCCAACTCGGGCCGCACCCGCGACCTGGTGGACGCCTGCGACATCGCGCGCAAGAAGGGCGCGACCACGATCGTGATCACGGCCACCGGCTCGCCCCTGGCTTGCGCCGGGCATATCCATCTGGCCGCCGACCACCCCGAAGGCTACGACCGCTACAGCCCCATGGTTTCGCGCCTGCTGCACCTCGTGATCATCGACGTGCTCGCGACCGCGGTGGCGCTGCGCATCGGGCCGCGCTTGCAGCCGGTGTTGCGCGAGATGAAGAACAACCTGCGCAACAAACGCCATGCGTGATTGCAAAAAGTCATTGCGGGCTTGGCGCAGTGAGGATGGCTGTCATCCCGGACTTGATCCGGGATCCATGGATTGCGGGTCAGGCCCGCAATGACTGCTTCGCCTCTAAATCCGCCCCTCTTCCACCGCGTGGCAGGCGACCTTGACGCCTTGTATTTCCAGCAGCTGCGGCCGCTCGGCCTTGCAGCGCGCATTGGCATATGGACAGCGCGGGTGAAACGCGCAACCGGTCGGCGGATTCAGCGGGTTCGGCACCTCACCCTGAACCGGCGTGCGTGAACGCCCGGTGTCGCGCATTTTCGGGATCGCCTCGAGCAGCATCCGCGTGTAGGGATGGCGCGGATTGCCGAACAACTCGCGCTTGCCCGCGAGCTCCACCAGCCGCCCGAGGTACATGACGCCGATCTCGTCGCTCACATGCCGCACCACGGCCAGGTTGTGCGAGATGAACAGATAGGTCAGCCCGCGCTGGCGCTGCAGGTCCTTCATGATGTTGAGCACCTGGGCCTGCACGCTCACGTCCAGCGCCGACGTCGGCTCGTCGCACACCAGAAATTCCGGCTGCGTGGCCAGCGCGCGGGCGATCGAGATGCGCTGGCGCTGGCCGCCGGAGAACTGGTGCGGATACTTCACCATGTCCAGGGGCGACAGGCCGACCGACGCCAGCAGTTCGCCGACGCGTTCCCCGAGCTGCGCCCCGTCCGTGATGATGGCGTGTTCCTTCAGAGGCTCGCCCACGATGTCCTCGACCGTCCAGCGCGGGTTCAGGCTGGCGTACGGGTCCTGGAAGATCATCTGGATGCGGCGGCGCAACTGGCGGCCCTGCGGCGTCCTGAAGGCGGCGTGCGCATCCTGGCCGTCAAAAGTGAACCCGCCGCGCGTGGGGTCATACAGGCCCAACAACAGGCGCGCCACCGTGCTCTTGCCGCAGCCGGACTCGCCGACCAGCGCCAGGGTCTTGCCCTTGCCGATTTCGAAACTCACGCCGTCCACGGCGTGCAACAGCTGGCGCGGCCGCCGCTCGATGACGCGGTTGAGCCAGGGCACCGAAACGTCAAACGTCTTGGCCAGGTCATGGGCCTGGACGAGCGGGGCGGCCGAATTCATCGCAGCACTCACAGGCTTGTCATTCCGGGCTTGACCCGGAATCCATGTATTCGGCGCCGACGCCTGGATGCCGGATCGAGTCCGGCATGACGACCATCGTTCATGCCGCCACCCCCGCATGCGCATCGTGCAGCCAGCACGCCGCGCGGGTGGCGCCCGCGTCGAGCAGGTCGGGGCGCTCGACCTTGCAGCGGTCGAACACGCGCGGGCAACGAGGGTTGTAGGCGCACCCCGGTGGGATCGCATCCAGCCGCGGCATCGCGCCGTCGATCTGGTTCAGGCGCTCGCACTCGACGGTGATGTCCGGGATCGCCGCCATCAGGCCCATGCTGTAAGGGTGGGCCGGCTGGTTGATGACCTCGTGCACCGGACCGATCTCCGCGATGCGGCCGGCATACATCACCGCGACACGGTCGCAGGTTTCGGCGATCACGCCCATGTCGTGGGTGATCAGCATGACGGCCGCGCCGCGTTCCTTGCATACGCGCTTGAGCAGCTGGATGATCTGCGCCTGGATCGACACATCCAGGGCCGTCGTGGGCTCGTCGGCCACGATCAGCTTGGGCTCCGCCGCCAGGGCCAGGGCGATCACCACGCGCTGGCGCATGCCGCCGGAGAATTGGTGCGGGTAGTGCTCGTAGCGCGCCTGCGGCGCCGGGATGCCGACTTCGCCCAGCAGGCCCAGGGCGCGGGCGCGGGCGTCCGCCTGCGAAAGCGGCAGATGCGTGAGGATGGTTTCCTCGATCTGCCGGCCGATCGTGTAGAGCGGGTTGAGGGAGGTGAGCGGATCCTGGAAG
>DATMBW010000220.1:0-4356 GCA_035559095.1 Ramlibacter sp. | reverse complement strand
CATGCCTGCAGAGTGGCCGGAGCCCCTGTTGAACTGATGCCCGCCCGCAGCGTGGCCGGGGCCTCGGTTGAAATGTTGCATGCCTGCAGAGTGGCCGGAGCCCCTGTTGAATTGATGCCCGCCAGCGGCAGCGCCATGCCCGCCGCCCGACCCGTGCATGCCTCGCGCGATCGCCGGCGGGGTCAGCAAGGCCAGCAGCAACGGCAGGACAAGCGATATCAAGGCTGGTCGAAACCGGCTGCCGCCTTGCAGTGATCGCGACTCCATGGCCGTTCTCCTTAACCTGTCTAATTTAGCGACCGGGCCGCGGCGAATTACAACAATTCGCAACCCGGCCTAGCTCGAGCATGAGTCGCACCAGCAAGGTGGGGCGACAGTTCCCGCTTCTGGACCGTAACGGCGGCGTGACAAGCTTTGCGCGCGCGTTGCGGACCGCCCATCCGTTCAGCTTGCGTTCATGCAAGCCCCTGCAAGATGCACCCATATCAACCAACCAAAGGGTTTCCATGAAGCAGCTTGCCGTCCTTTCCCTGCTCGCAGCCGGCGCCATCGGCGTCCACGCCGAGACCTTCTTCGACAACGCCCGGGTTCGCAGCGTCGAGCCGCAGTATGAGAACGTCAGCGTTCCGCGCGAGGAATGCGGCTCGCACTGGGTGAACGAGGTGCGGCGCACGGACAGCGGGCCCAACTACGGCGGCGCCGTGGTCGGAGCGGTCGCGGGCGGCGTGGTGGGCAACCAGATCGGCAAGGGCCATGGCAGGGAAGCCGCGACCGCGGTGGGCGCCGTCGTGGGCGCGCTGGCGGGCGACCGCATCGCCAACAGCAACCGCGTGGAGCAATACCAGGAAGTGCCGCGCGAGGTGAGAACCTGCCGCACGGTGAACGACGTGCAGACCCGCCTGACGGGCTATCGGGTGGCCTACGACTACCGCGGCCAGACCTACACGACCATGATGCGCGAGAATCCCGGCCCGGCCTTGCAGGTGCGGGTGTCCATCGAACCCGTTGTGCGGTAGTACGATGCGCCCTGTGTTCTCGAACCTGATCAGATGCGCCTGCGCCGCGATCATCGTGGCGGCCGCCCCTGCGTGGGCGGATCTCAGCCGCAATGACGCCGCCGCGGTGGCCCAGCGCGTGAGCGGCGGGCGCGTGTTGTCGGTGGATCGAGCCGATGCAGGGCGCCGCCCCATGTGGCGCGTCAAGGTGGTCACCCCCCGCGGTGAGGTGAGGGTGATCATGGTCGACGCGACGACCGGCCAGGCGTCGTAGCCAGATCCGGATCCAGCCCGCCATGCGCTTGTTGCTGATCGAGGATGACGCGGCGCTCCGGCAGGGGCTCACGCGCCAGCTCGAGGCCGACGGCTACCGCGTCGACCAGGCGGCTGACGGGGAGGACGGCCTGTTCCAGGCCCGGGAGTACCCGGTCGACCTGGCGATCGTGGACCTGGGCCTGCCCAAATTGAGTGGCCTGGCCGTCGTGCAACGATTGCGCGCGGATGGCCGGGCGATTCCGATCCTGATCCTCACGGCGCGCGGCAGCTGGCAGGACAAGGTGGTCGGCCTGGAAGCGGGCGCCGACGACTACCTGGTCAAGCCTTTCGAGTATCCGGAGCTGGCGGCGCGCGTGAAGGCCTTGTTGCGGCGCTCGATGAAAGGCGCTTCGAACGTACTCACCTTCGGCCCGCTCAGCATCGACTTGTCCGGGCAGGCCGCGCGGCTGAACGGGGCCGATCTGGACCTCACGGCGTTCGAGTACCGCCTGCTCGAATTCCTGGTGCGCGAGCGCGAGCGCGTGGTGAGCAAGCAGGAGCTGTCGGACTACCTGTACCCGCACGACGAAGACCGCGACAGCAACGTGCTGGAAGTGCTGATAGGGCGCCTGCGCCGCAAGCTCGATCCCGATGGGACCCTGGGACCCATCGAAACCTTGCGCGGCCGCGGCTACCGCTTCACCCTCGGATGAGGTTCGACTTCTCTTCGATCCGCGCCCGACTGATCCTGGGCGCGGCGCTCGTGCTTGCGGCCTTCATGGCGATCGCGGGGGCGGCGCTGGAGCGAGCCTTCGCGGACAGCGTGCGCGCGGCCCACTACGCCCGCCTGCAAGGCGTGGTCTACCTGCTGCTGGCCGGCGCCGAGCTGGACGCGAACGGGGCGCTCGTCATGCCGCCAGAACTGGCCGAACCGCGCCTCTCGCTGCCCGGCTCCGGTTTGTACGCCAGCATCCTGAACGTCAACCGGCGCGAAAGCTGGCAGTCGGCGTCCACCGTGGGCCTGAGCCCGCCGTTCGAGCGCCGCGTACCGGTGGGCGAATGGCGCTACGAGATGATGGAAGGCGCGGGCGGCGCATTCCTGGCGGCGGGGTACGGCGTCAAGTGGGCCGCGGGACACGGCGTCGAAGCGCCGCTGGTGCTCTCGGTGGTTGAACACAAATCGGAGTACGACCGCGAACTGGGGGTGTTCCGGCGCACCCTGGGCACGTGGCTGGGCGGCGCCGGGCTGCTCCTGCTGATCTCGCAGACGTTGTTGCTGCAGTGGGGACTGGCGCCTCTGCAACGCGTGACGCAGGAGATTTCGCGCATCGAGAACGGCGAGCAGACCGAAGTGCAAGGGCGCTACCCCTCGGAGATCGCGGCGCTCACCGGCAACCTGAATACGCTGATCAAGCAGGAGCGGGTGCGGCAGACCCGCTACAAGGAAGCACTGAGCTATCTTGCCCACAGCCTCAAGACGCCGCTGGCCGTGCTGCGCACCGCGTTGGCGCAGCCGGAGCAACTGCCCGCCGCGGTGGCGCAGCAAGTCGATCGGATGGACAAGATCGTGCAGCACCAGCTCGGGCGCGCGGCGGCCAGCGGCGCCGCGCGCTTCGCGCCGCGCCTGGCGCTGGCGCCGGTGCTCCAGCGCATCCGCGATTCGCTGGCCAAGGTCTATGCGGACAAGGGACTGGCCTTCACCATCGACTGCCCGCCCGCGCTGAGCTGGCGCATCGACGAGGGGGACGCTTTCGAGATGCTCGGCAACGTGCTGGACAACGCGGCCAAGTGGGCGGCCAGCCGCGTGGCTGCGACGATCACGCGCGAGGGCGGCTCATTGCGCATCCGTGTGGAGGACGACGGGCCGGGGTTCAGCGACACGCAGGCCATCTTGCAGCTGCACGTGCGCATGGACGAAAAGGTACCGGGTCATGGCGTGGGCCTGGCCGTGGTCAACGACCTGGTGGCCAGCCACCAGGGGCGGCTGGAGCTGTCCCGCTCGCAATGGGGCGGGGCGCGGCTGGACATCGTGCTGCCGGCGGCATGAACTTCACAGGGATTTAGTCATTGCGGGCTTGACCCGCAATCCAGGAATGTTGGCAAGTGCGCCAGCATGGATGCCGGGTCAAGCCCGGCATGACAGCGGGCAGGCGGCCTGACTTCACCAAAACTTTACGAAGCCGGTTAGTTGGTTCAGCTAGCGTTCATGCACGGCCGCGCAAGATACGTCCATGCCAACACAAGGAGCTGTCACCATGAAACGTATCCTCTCCGCCAAGTCCATCGCCGCCGCTGCCGTCGTGCTGGGCGCTTTCGGTGCCGCGACTGCGGCCCATGCGCGCAGCGACGTGGTCTTCTCCGTCGGCGTGCAAATCCCGGGTGCGTACGGTTATGTGCAACCGGCGCCCGTGTATGTCGCGCCGCGCCCGGTGTACGTGCAGCCGCAATACGGCTGGAACCAGTACGGCTCGAACCAGTACGGCTGGGATGACCGCGACGGCTGGCGCCATCAAAAGCACCACCGCGCCAGCTTCCGCGGGCCGTGGGGCGACTACGACCGCGACGGCGTGGCAAACCGCTACGACCGCTTCCCGGGCAACCCATATCGGCGTTGATTTCTTCAGGATGCCGGATCAAGCCCGTCGGGAGCCTGCCGACGGGTCCGGCATCCTTTTTCTTCATGAGCGTGCTGGTCAGTATCGCAACGCCAGCCCGGCGGGAACGCCCCGGACGGCCATGACATCTAAGAAAGCGAGCCCGATATCGCGGGTGCTCGTCAACTTCAGGAGAGAAACTCATGCGCAACTCTGTTCTGGCCGCGCTCGCCCTCGCGGGCGCCGTGGCGCTGCCCTTGCACGCCCAGCAGGCGCCCACCGATCCCCAGATCGCGCACATCGTGGTGACCGCCAACCAGGTAGACATCGACGCTGGCAAGCTCGCGCAGAAGCAGGGCTCGACGAAGGCGGTGCGCGACTTCGGCAAGCAGATGGCCACCGACCACGCCGGCGTCAACAAGCAGGCGACGCAGCTGGTGACCAAACTCAAGGTCAAGCCCGAATCGAACCCCACCAGCGACAGCCTCAAGAAGGGCGGTGACGAGAACATC
>DATMBW010000219.1:0-7304 GCA_035559095.1 Ramlibacter sp. | reverse complement strand
AAAAACGGGCCCCATCGTTCGTATTGGCGCACATGAACCTGTTCATGTGCTCGCGCCGCGCAAAGCGACACTTGATCGACTGCGAGGATCACATGGCCGAAAGTGATCGCGCAGAAGCGCAATGGGCCGGGCAGACGCGATAGCAGTGCGCCAAGCCGGCCGCCACCGAACTCGACGGTTCCTTGACGGACATGCGCGCGCGCTCCGAATAGCAGTGCCACCAGGCCGAACAGAAGACCAAGCATCGAATACGGCGCCGCCCACGCATAGGCAAAGAGGATCCGCGGCGTCATTTCGAAACCTTTGACGACAGCCGCGCCAAACCAGCGGCCGCCAGCCACGCCAGGCCGATCCAGAATAGCGCGAGGAATATCCACCCAAACACCGTTGGCGAGCACCATCCCCAGCCGCATGCACCGCCGTGCTCGAGCAATCCGGGAATGCCGAGCTTGTGAAAAACATGGATCGACAGATACGGCACCAGCACAAACCAGCCGCTCAGCTGCGCCAGAAACGACGGGCCGAAGTATGCGGGCAGGACAAGCAACGCGTAGCCGCCCAGCAGGGCGCCAAGGATCCGGTGTGTGCGCGTCACGCCATCAGGCCCGCTCGAAGACGACCCGGTAGGTGCACTGCTTGCCATCCATCGGATCGGTTGTTTCCGCGGTCGTGTACACGAGACGCCCTTCGTGGAAGCTGAGCAAGCGGGTCTGCCGGGCCCAGCAGCTTGTCTTGAAGCGCGGCTATGCGAGCTTGGTCGGAACTCATCGGTCACCTCCCGAATGCAATAACGTTGGCGAACGACGCCCAATCTAGCGCACTTCGCACAGGTTGGTGATTCCCGCGTCTGCTCCGGCCAATCTCATCGGTCACTCGGCCGGCATGCTGTGCCACCAGATGCTGCATTCAGCACACAGGTCGCCTTCGAAGCGGGCCTGCAGCACACCATCCAGGACCATACGCGGAAGCGGGTCGCCCGGCTTCCGTGCCACCAGATTGGTGCCGGTGGAAGCTGCCCAGATCCTGAACAGTTCCTCCGACGCCACCTGGTAGGTGACATGCCAGTGCGCGATGCCGACGGGCGGCGCGCAAGCCAGCACCTCGAACGCGACATGGACGTCTTCCTGCAGCTTGACGCGTTCCCAGTAGCGCGCCAGTTCAGCGTGCCCGCGCTGCACGGCGAAAGGCGTGTTCCGGTAAACACCGTCCGCGGCGAACAAGGCACAAAACAGGGAAGGGTCCCTGCTCTCCCATGCCCTCTTGTAGCCTTGCATGAACCGTTCGATGTCCATATGCCTCCTGCGATGGGCTGCCCTGGAAGGGCAATGAATTGGCGAGCCGGCAGCCGGCACTGGCCTTGGACTATAGCGCCGCGCTCCAGGGTTGCAGACGGCGGTCCCATGCCGCGACGCTTCCGGTTCGCGGCTGAGCCTGTGCCGGCGCGCGCGTTCTTGCAGAGCGCGCGCGGGCATTTTCTGTGGCGTATTTCACGCAACGCGAATTCCGTTGTCTTGGGCGGTAAGCAAACGGCTCGTGGCCCGACTCACTCGCAAGTCGGGATGAAGGCAAACCTCCCTCCCGATCCGGTAGGCGTCAACCGCGATGCCATTTTTCATTCACGTCACATTGCTGGAGATTCACCATGAAGCTGACACAACTCGCCGCCACCTCCACCCTCGCCGCTGCGCTCCTGGCCGCCGGCACGGCCTTCGCCGCGGGACCGACCAACGCCGAGTACTACCCCTTCCAGGATCTCAAGACCACGAAGGCGACCAGCGACAAGGCGGTGGCCGCCAAAGACGAAGCGAGCACCAGGAAGATGGGCGCGACGGGCAACGGCGGCGCGACAGGCAACGGCGGCGCGACCACGCCCGACCAGTCCACGGAAATCCTGATGTACCTCAAGGCCGGTGGCTGAACCGCCGTCCGCAAGCCTTTCCAAGGGTCCCCCGCAAGGGCCCTTTTTTCTGGGCGGGCACCGATTACCGGCGACCTTTGCCCTTCACCTCACGTCACTGGAGACATTCACATGAAGCTTCAACAACTGGCCGGCACTTTCACCCTCGCCGCGACGCTGCTGGCCGGCGGCACCGCCTTCGCCGCGGGTCCCACCAGCGCGGAGTACTACCCCTTCAACGAGATCATGTCCATGAAGATGATCGACAAGAACAAGGACTCGATGGTGTCCAAGAAGGAATTCCTGGACATGATGAACATGGCCTGGGACATCAATGCGAAAAAGATGGGCGCCAAGGGCGACATGATGACACCCGACCAGTTCAAGGAAATCCTCATGTACCTGAAGGCGGGCGGCTGACCTGCCGTCCCCGACCCGCCGGCCAAGCACGGATGCTTCGCGCGAACCAAAGTCCGTCCCGCAGGGTGTCGGACTGCGCCGACAGCCGGGCATGCCCGGGTCCGACGGGGCACGCGAGCTGCCGCGTTTAAGGTGAACCAATTCTGGGAAAGACCGCATGCAGCAAGCCGCGCCCCGCCACTTTTCGATGCTCCGGGGTTTTCACCTGGCTGATTTCTTCACGCTTGGCAATGCCGCTTGTGGCGTGGGCGCCGTGTTCTTCGCGATGCTCTATGCGGCCGGCCAGATGCCGATCCATTTCTTCGCGGCCGCGGCGCTGGCACCGGCGGCCTTCATCTTCGACGTGCTCGACGGGCGCATCGCGCGCGCGCGCCATGAGCATTCGGCGCTGGGACGCGAACTCGATTCGCTCTCGGATGTGATCTCGTTCGGGGTGGCGCCCGCCGCTCTGGGGTTCGCCGCGGGAATGCAAGGCGGCTGGGACGCCGTCGCGCTGATCTTCTTCGTCTGCTGCGGCGTCAGCCGGCTCGCCCGCTACAACGTCACGGCCGAGGCGCTCGCCGCGGGCAGCGACAAGGTCGCTTACTTCGAAGGCACCCCCATTCCCACCAGCGTCCTGCTCACCGGGCTGCTGGCGTTCGCAGCCGCGCAAGGCCGGCTGGGTGACGATCTGTATGGCGGCGTCTTCAGCCTCGGTCCCTGGGAACTGCATCCCCTGGCGCTGCTGTTCGCCGTTTCGGGCATCCTGATGGTCAGCAAGACCCTGCGCATTCCCAAGCTCTGAAGGATCACGCTCATGACAACCATCGCCGGGCCGGCCGGCCAACTCCATGTGGACGACGGCGGCATCGACGGGTTGCCGCTGCTGCTCCTTCACTCCTACGCGGGCAGCAGTGCGCACTGGAAGGCGCAGCTGGCCCATCTCAGGCGCCGCCGCCGCGCGCTGGCGATGGACCTGCGCGGGCATGGCCGCTCCGACCCGCCCTCCTCGGGCGATTATTCCGTGCCGGCGCTGGCCGAGGACGTCGCCGCGGTGGCGCAAGCGCTGGCGTTGCGGCGCTTCGTCCTGGTGGGCCACAGCATGGGTGGCGCGGCCGCGGCAGCCTACGCGGGCCGGCATCCCGGGCAAGTCGCGGGACTGGTGCTCGCGGGCGCTCCCGGCAAGTCGTCCGGCGACCAGGCCCAGCAGATCATGGGCGCACTGCGGGCCGACTATGACAAGGTGATGGCCGGCTATTGGAACTCGCTGCTCGAGGGGGCCGAGCCGCCGGTGCGCGAGATGCTGCTGTCGGACATGCGCGGCATCGGGCGCGAGGCCTCGCTGGCGATGATCGCAGCGGTCTTCGACTTCGATCCCCTTCCCGCCCTCGCCCGCTACCCGGGCCCCAAGCTGATCATCGACACCCCCCACGGCGACAATCCGGCTGCCTTGTACCGGCAACTGCCCGAGGTTTCGCGCAAGGTCATCGCCGGCACCAGCCACTGGCCGCACCTGGACAAGCCACAGGAGTTCAACCGCCTGCTCGACGAGTTCCTGGCCTGGCTGGCCTAGCCCGTCGGACCCGCAAGCCTTCGGGGCATCGGCCGGCATGCAACGTGCAAAGCGGCCGGCGTCGCGCACAATGAACGCATGCACGCCGCCGCCTCGCATGCCCATCAGCCGCTGCGGCTGTTCATCGCGCTGTGGCCCGGCGAGGCATTGCAGGACGCGATCGCATCATGGCAAAGCAGCTGGACCTGGCCGCCGCACGCGGCCCTGGTCCAGCGCGAGCGGCTGCACCTGACCTTGCACTTCCTGGGGAACGTGGCCGCGGACCGCCTCCCCGACCTGGCGCGCGGGCTGAAGGTGCCTTTCGAGCCCTTCTCCCTGGCGCTTGGCGAAGCGCAAGTCTGGTCCAACGGCGTGGCCGCGGTGCGGCCCGACCATACGCCGGCTGCGCTTTGGCAACTCCACGCGGACCTGGGCCGGGCGGTCGCGGCATTGGACTTGCCGGTGGAAGCGCGGCCCTATCGCGCGCATGTGACGCTGGCGCGGCGCGCCCGCGGGGCCGAGCCGCCGCCGCAGGGACCCGCCTTGCGCTGGCGCATCGACACAGGCTATGTGCTGGTGCGCACGCTGCCCGGGGGCGCCGGCTACAAAGTCCTCGAGCGGTTCAACTGACGCCGCGGCGCAATTGCGCCCGCGTCCAGCGCACGATGTCGGCCGCGCCCATGGCGCCGGGCTGGCGCGCCACCTCGCGGCCGTTCATGAACAGCGCCAGCGTGGGAATGCTGCGGATGCGATAGCGCGAGCCGAGCGACTGCGCCTCGTCGGTGTTGACCTTGGCCACGCGGACATCGGGTTCCAGTTGCGCGGCGGCTTGCTCGAACGCGGGCGCCATCTGGCGGCACGGGCCGCACCAGGGCGCCCAGAAATCGACCAGCACCGGAATATCGTTGCGGCCGACATGACGCTCGAAAGCTGCTTCATCCAGCGCTGCCGGATGCGCGCTGAACAGCGCCTTGTGGCAGTTGCCGCAATCCGGTGCCTTGGCCAGGTCGCCGCGCCCAACCCGGTTGGTCGTGTGGCAGTGCGGGCAAACGACGTGCAGTGCATCGGCCATGATGGTGGCGCTTCAGGCCCGGCCGGTGCGGCCCTGGGGTCCGCCGCGCCTGGCGGCGTCGATGGCGCAGCGGGCCGCCAACTCCGCGGCCGACGCCGGCTCGAGCGCGGAACGGCACAGCCCCGCGTGCCGGTAATTGAGGTTCTCGTACATCTGCGCCACGGCCGGGGAATTGTTCAGCACGGCTTCGAGCGCCGCATCGTGCGGCACGGCCTCCAGCTCGGCGGCCACGCGAGCCGCCACCGCGCGGTACTGTTCGGCATCGACGCGCCGCATGCTGCGATCCAGCCGGTCGAGAACGTGGGCCAGCAGGACCAGGTTCCTGTGGGCCGTGAAGGACGGTGTGGTGTTCATGCCTGGAAGCTGGGGCTGCACGCCCTGAATGCAAGCCCCGGCGCCGGGCTCATGAGAACACTAGAGCAGGCTGCGCAGCACCCGCCGGCCGCTGGCGCGCCGCGCTCAGGATCGCGCCGGTCCCTTGGGGCCGGCGGGTCCCGCTGCGCCCGGCGATGACGCCGCCGGACTGGGCTGGGCGATCGCCGCGTCGCGAATGGCGTACAGCGCCTGCAGGTCCGATGCCAGGTCGTCTTCGTGCAAGTCGGACGGCAGTGTGTCCCCGTCCCACTGGCTGTCCGCACCCCGCTGACTGTCCGCGTCCCGCTGGATGTCGCTGGCATTCCATTCGGCGGGAACCGGCATGGACCGCCTGGGCTCGCCGGCGCCGTCGAACTGCCAGGCCAGGCTGAACAGCCAGTCGCGGGCGTGCGGCTCGAATTTCTCGATTTCCTCCCAGAAACTGTCCTGGAACGCCTGCACGTAATTGAGCAGCCGGTTCTGGCCCTTGCCCACGATGAACTGCACATGCATGCCCGACTGGTGCCGGCGCGTGACCACCGACAGGATGCGGCAGTCGATCCAGTCGGACGGAATGCCGTGCTTGCGCATGGTGTCGCGCAGCACCACCTGCACCAGTTCGCGACGCGGAGCGTTTCTCGTGCCGTGATGTTGCGCGGTTGTTTCGCTTTCGTGAAACTGCGACGAGTGCGGTTGCGTCTCGGGGCCGGCAGCGTCGCCGCCGCCAAAAAGTTTCTTCAACAATCCCATGAGTTGCCGCCCGCGTACCCCAAAAAGTGCATCATCGTCGCCGGCCGGCTATGGCTGGTCCTGCAGCTGGAACAGCATCCGCGTCCCGGCGAGTTCCAATATGTCGTTATCGGACAGCAGAACGGCCTGCTCGCCGATGGCATCGCCGTTCAAGGTGGGAACGGCCGCGCCGTCCATGTGCGCCACATAGTAGCCGTCGCGCCGGTGCGACACCGCCACCACGGCAACCCCGGGTTTGCCGAACGTGGAGACGGCCTTGACCACCGGCACCTCCAGCCCCGCCGACGAGCCCGTCAGGACCCGGAACAAGGCGTGCGCCCTGCCGGGGACGCCATGCGCATCGAGCTTCATCGTGGCGGTGGGAGCAAAACCGCTGGGCCGGTCCGAGGCCGCCAGGAACTGGATGCGGAAGTTGCCGATGGCGATCACCTCCCCGTCGTGCAACCGCTGGCGCTTGACCATCTTCCCGTTGATGTAGGTCCCGTTGGTGCTGCGCAGATCCTCGATGAACACGTCGGCCAGGCCGTGCAGCTCGAATACGCAGTGGCGGCCGCTCACAACCATGTTGTCGAACACGATGTCGTTGTCGGGGTGGCGGCCCAGCGTGGTGCGGTCCTTCTGCAGGTACACGTGCTTGATCTCGACACCTTCGACCGACGCGATGAGTTGCGGCATGGGCACATGTTAGTGCGCACGGCAGCGCTCGGCAAGCTGCCCGGCAGGAATCGCCTCGCCGGTTGTGCGCTGCGCAACGCAGGGCAGGGATCGACCCGGGCGTGTAAGACCCCAAGGCCATCATCGACTGACGCTCAGGTCCACAATGGATCGAGCGAAAGGAAGGTTCATGGCAGATCGACGCGACGCCCTGTTGGGTCTGGGCGCTCTTGGGGGTCTTCTGGCGGGCCTGCGTGGCCTGTTCGCCGGCGCGCCGGCGCAAGCCGCGACCGCGTACGAAGTGATCCGGACGGAAGCGCAATGGCGCAAGCTGCTGACCAGCGAGCAGTTCCACGTGCTGCGCCAGGCCGGCACCGAGCGCCCCTTCTCCAGCCCGCTCAACAAGGAAAAGCGCGCCGGTGTATTCAGCTGCGCGGGATGCGGCCTGCCCTTGTTCGCTTCGCGGACCAAATTCGACAGCGGCACCGGTTGGCCCAGCTTCTGGCAACCGCTGGACAACGCCGTGGACCAGACGGTCGATTCCACGCTCGGAATGCGCCGGGTGGAAGTGCTGTGCCACCGCTGCGGCGGCCATCTGGGCCATGTGTTCGAAGACGGGCCCAAAC
>DATMBW010000218.1:0-4708 GCA_035559095.1 Ramlibacter sp. | reverse complement strand
AATTCCTCGCCGTCGCGCACTTTTTGACGCATCGCGGGCACATCCTCGGGGGGGCGGATATCCTCCATGCTCATCGCCATGAACTC
This sequence comes from Ramlibacter sp., assembly GCA_035559095.1. Lineage (GTDB taxonomy): Bacteria > Pseudomonadota > Gammaproteobacteria > Burkholderiales > Burkholderiaceae_C > Ramlibacter. The sequence goes on along the minus strand of DATMBW010000218.1, from coordinate 4,622 downwards.
TTGCGCGGAGTAGCCGTAGGCCGCCACGGCCGCGTCGTTGACGGTGAGAAAACGCAGGGTTCCAATGTCGTAGACCCACATCGGATGGGGGTTCGACTCGAACAGCGTGCGATAACGCCGCTCGCTGTCCTTGAGCGCCTGCTCCGATGCGTAATCCGCCGTGATGTCGGAGAACACCACGACTGCGCCGTACTGCTCGCCCTGCGGCGACCGCAGCGCGCGCGAGTGGCCCTGGATGATTTTTTCCGTCCCGCGCGAGAGGGGCCCGTTGATCGCGTACCGGAACGCTTCCAGGTGATCGCCGGCGAGCGCGGGCAGGGAAGGCCGTCCCACCGGCGGCAAGGGCGTCACGCCGTCCAGATCGAACAGGTCCCACGCGCCGGCCGGCATCCGGTGCTGCTTGTTGTCGCTGCGCTCGAGTTCAGCCAGGCCGGGCAGGATGCGCTGGGCCGCGGCGTTCGCATGAATGATCAGGCCGGCGCGATCGATCACCAGCAGGCCTTCGGCGATGCTTTCCAGAATCGACTCGAGCAGCCTTTTCTGCCCGGCCATCTCCGCCATTGCGCTGTCCCGCTGGAGCGAGCGTTCCGCCAGGCCCCGGGCCATGTCCTGGAACTGTTCGTCCAGCTCACGCAGCTCCAGCAAGGCGACGGGCGGCTCGACCGTGTCCGCGCGCAACTCCTCGCGCCGCAGGGAATCGACGCGCCGCAGCATGCGGCCAATGGGACGCGCCACCACGCGCTCGCCGAACACCCAGGCTACCGCGGCGCCAAGCAGCGTGATCAGCGTCAGCGCGCCCAACTGCAAGTACAGCCGCTGCGCCGTCGGCGCGAGCACGTCGGTGCTCGACATCATCGCCGCCACATACAGTTTGCCCTCTCTGGACCGTCCCACCGGCTGAACGGCATAGCGCCAATCGCGTCCCTCGGAATCCTCGGCTCTTGCCAGCCGTGCCTGCCCCGCGGCGACGGCCTCGCGCAGAAAGGGCACCGACACCTTGGACCCCAGCGTCTGCCTTGCCGCGCCGGTTGAGGCCAGCACCACGCCCTGCACGTCCGTGACGAACAAGGTGATCTCCGGCGAAATGGCGATCTTGCCGAGTTGCCCGGCCAGCTGCTCGAGGTCGAGCGAAGCGAACAGGACGCCGCGCAGGGAATGGGCGCCATCGACATAGACGGGCATGCCGAAGGTCAGCGACGGCTTGCCCGTCGCGCGCCCCAACCCGAACTCGCCGACGGCAAAGCGCCCGGTTTCAACTGCCAGGCGGAAATACAAGCGGTCATCGACATTGATCGGGTTGCGGCCAGGCGTGCCGCGGCAGGTCACCCGCCCTTTCGGATCGAGCAGCCCGAAATTGGCGTACAGCGGGTACTTGGTCCGCAATTTCTCCAGGTATTTCGTGCACGCCTGAACATCGTTGTCGTAGATCGGCGGCGAGTTGGCGATCGCCGTGAGCATCTGGCGGGCTCCTTCGATCAGGCCTTCCTGATGGGCCGCGCTGAGTTCCACCACCGAACGCAAGCTGGCCTCGGCGCGGTTCAGCCTGGCCTGCTGCTCGGCCAGGGATGCTTGCACCACCACCACGAACACGGGCGCGATGGCGATCAGTACCAGAAAGGTGAGCGCGGCGCGCAAGCCGAACGTACGTTTCACTTCCGGGGATCCAGTTCTTGTTCGCGGGATCGACGTCCCGCTTGTACTTGCCCGCGATCCTTGCCCCCTGCGCGGCAACTAGCTCAACGATGCCACGGCACAGTTTGGCTCAGCGTGCCCATCTGTCAAGATGGGAATTGGAGTAAGTATAAGGTGTTCACCGATCGTCTTTTCGGACCTCAGCAGGTAAACTCGGCCCTCACGCCCACAGACTCTGTGACAAACCACGCCGAATCCGCCACGATCAGGTTGCTGTGCGTGGAAGACAGCCCCGACGACGTGGAGCTCATGGCCATTGCGCTGGAGCGCGCCGACCCGCAGCGCCGCTATGTGCTGCACCGGGTGGAAGATGCGAGCGGCTTCACCAGCGCCCTCAAGGAAGACTTCGACGTCATCCTGTGCGATTTCAACATGCCGCGCTTCTCGCCTTATGCGGCATTGCAGATCCTGGTGGCGCGCCGTTGCGGCACGCCGCTGGTGGTGGTCACGCGCGCAATCGGCGAAGAAGCCGCGGTGCACGTGCTGCGGTGCGGCGCCAAGGATTACCTGACCAAGGACAAGCTCGGCACCCTGCCTCAGATCATCGAACGGGTGATGGGCGAGCGCAGGCGGGTGCTGGAGCAGGAGCGCCTGGCCCGCGAGCTGGACGCGGCCTATCGGCGCCTGAAGAAGCTGTCGGCGCGGCTGGTTGTGGCACAGGAGCGCGAACGCACGCTGATATCCCGCGAGCTGCACGACCAGCTGGGCCAGACCCTCACTGGAATGGTCATCCACCTTCACGCGGCCAAGCGCGCCGGCGATCCCGCGGCCGTGCAAAAGCACACCGATACCGCGATGGACATGGCCCAGGCCGCGGTGAGCCAGCTCAAGACGCTGTCGTTCTCGCTGCGTCCGGCCCAGCTCGACCTGCTGGGGCTCGTGGCGGCTGTGCAGTCGGCGGTTCAGCGCATCGCCGAGCCCGCCGGCCTGGCGTTCAGCGTCAGCGCACGCGGCAAGGAGCCCGCCGCTCTGGAAGCCACGGCGTCGGTCGCGCTGCGATTGGTGCAGGAGGCCTTGAACAACGTGGTGCGGCATGCCCAAGCGTCGCACATCGCCGTGCGGCTGCGGTTCCTGCCGCAGGGACGCATCGGCGTGCTGGTGGTGGACGACGGTGTCGGCTTCGACAAGCGCGAGATGCTGGATGGCCCGGCCAGCGAGCGCAACGTCGGCCTGTACGGAATGATCGAACGCACCGAGCTCGCCGGCGGCCGGCTGCATATTCGCACCCGGCCCGGCCGGGGCGTGGCGATCCGCGCGGTGCTCTAGGGTATAAACGGAGGGCCATGAAAACGAACGTCACTTCGCAGACTGTCCGAATCGTGCTGGCGGACGATCACGACCTGGTGCGTTCGGGCATCAAGGCGTTGCTGTCGATGGTCGACGGGCTCGAGGTGATCGCCGAGGCGCGGGACGGCGAGGAGCTGATCGCCCTGGTGGACAGCCTGATGCCCGACGTGGTCATGACCGACATTTCCATGCCGGGGATGGACGGCATCACGGCGATCTCGCACATCCATGCCAGGCATCCGCAGGTGAGGCTGCTCGTGTTGTCGATGTACGACACGGTCGACTTCGTCAAGCGGGCCGTCGCCAACGGCGCTTGCGGTTACCTGATGAAAGACGCGCCGCCCTTCGAGCTCGAGCAGTCGGTGCGCAGCGTCATGGCCACCGGCAGCTATTTCAGCCCCGCGATCGCGCAGCGCCTTTTGCAGCCTTCGGAACCCACCGTCGACGACGAGCTCACCCATCGGCAGGTCGAGATCCTGCGCCTCATTGCGCAGGGCCGCGCCTCCAAGGAAATCGCCTACGAGCTGGGCTTGTCGCCCAAGACGGTGGACGTGCACCGTGCGCGCATCATGGAGCGGCTGCACCTGAACGACATTGCCAGCCTGACCTTGTACGCGGTGCGCAAGGGCCTGATCAAGCCGTAGGGGTCATTTGTCATTTCCCGGCCGCAGCCGCAGCAGGCTGCCGCGCCAGCTGTCCGTGAGGATGTAAAGCCACCCGTCGGGTCCCTGGCGCACGTCGCGCACCCTCCCGACGCCGTCCAGCAGCTTGTGCTCTCGCACGACCTTTCCGCCGGACAACTCGAGCCGCGCCAGGTAGCCGAACTTGAGCGAGCCGACGAACAGGTTGCCCTTCATTGCCGGACCGTAGCGGTCGCTGGTCAGGAATGCCATGCCGGAAGGGGCGATGGAAGGCACCCAGTAATGCAGCGGCTGTTCCATACCCTCCTTGGCGGTGAGCCCCTCGCCGATCTTGCCGCCGCCATAGTTTTCGCCGTGGGTGATCACCGGCCAGCCGTAATTGCGCCCAGCCCGCGGAATGTTGATTTCGTCGCCGCCCTGGGGACCGTGTTCGTGCATCCAGAACGTGCCGTCGGGCGCCAGCGTCGCCCCTTGGGAGTTGCGGTGGCCGTAGCTCCAGATTTCAGGCAGCGCGCCGGGACGGGACGCGAACGGATTGCCGGGCGCTGGCGAGCCGTCCTTGGCCAGCCGCACGACCTTGCCCAGATGGTTGTCCAGTTTCTGCGCGTCGCTCATCCGTTGGAAGCGCTCCCCCATCGTGAGGAACAGCGTTCCATCGCCGGCTTCGACGATGCGGCATCCGAAGTGCAAGTTGCTGGCCACCTTGGGCTTCTGGCTGAAGATGACCCGCACGTCTTCGAGCCGCGAGTCGTCGGGCGCCAGGCGGGCCCGGGCCAGCGCGGTGCTGTTGCCTCCCGGTCCCGGTTCGGAAAAACAGAAATAAAGTGTGCGGTTGGCCGCAAAGCCGGAGTCCAGGACCAGGTCGAGCAGGCCGCCCTGCCCGCCCGCCGCGACCGGAGGCACCCCCCCGAGCGGAGCATGGATCTTCCCGTTGGCCTCGATCAGGCGCATGCGCCCATCCCGCTCCGTGACGAGAAACCGGCCTTGCGTCAGGAACGCAAC
>DATMBW010000217.1:0-3016 GCA_035559095.1 Ramlibacter sp. | reverse complement strand
CACGAAGTGCGACTTCATGGAAACCTGCTACCTGCTGCTGTACGGAGAGCTGCCGGACGCGCAAGCCAAGCAGAAGTTCAGCCGCACCGTGACCATGCACACCATGGTCAACGAGCAGATGCAGTTCTTCCTGCGCGGTTTCCGCCGCGACGCGCACCCGATGGCGGTCATGACCGGCCTGGTCGGCGCGCTTTCGGCCTTCTACCACGACAGCACCGACATCACGAATCCCGAACACCGCGAGATCGCCGCGATCCGGCTGATCGCCAAGATGCCGACGCTGGTCGCGATGGCCTACAAGTACGCGATGGGCCAGCCGTACATGTACCCGCAGAACAACCTGACGTACACGGGCAACTTCATGCGCATGATGTTCGCCACGCCGTGCGAGGAATACAAGCCCAACGAAGTCCTGGTGCGCGCGATGGACCGGATTTTCATCCTGCACGCCGACCACGAGCAGAACGCGTCGACCTCCACGGTCCGCCTGTGCGGCAGCTCCGGCACCAACCCGTTCGCGGCGATCGCGGCCGGCGTGGCCTGCCTGTGGGGTCCGGCGCACGGTGGCGCGAACGAGGCGTGCCTGAACATGCTTGGCGACATCCAGGCCCAGGGCGGCGTGGAGAAAATCGGCGACTTCATCAAGCAGGTCAAGGACAAGAACTCGGGCGTCAAGCTGATGGGCTTCGGGCACCGCGTGTACAAGAACTACGACCCGCGCGCCAAGCTGATGCAGGAAACCTGCAAGGAAGTCCTGGGCGAATTGGGCCTGCACAACGACCCGCTGTTCAAGCTCGCCATGGCACTGGAGAAGATCGCCCTCGAAGACGAGTATTTCGTCTCGCGCAAGCTCTACCCGAACGTGGACTTCTACTCCGGCATCGTGCAGCGCGCGATCGGCATCCCCGTGTCCCTCTTCACCGCGATCTTCGCGCTGGCGCGGACGGTGGGCTGGATCGCCCAGCTCAACGAGATGATCGGAGACCCCGAATACAAGATCGGCCGGCCCCGCCAGCTGTTCACGGGCTCGACCAAGCGCGACGTCCTGCCACTCGACAGGCGTTGATGCCCCTCGTCCCGGGCCCGCGCGGGATCCGGGGGTCCGCAACGGCCACGCAGGAAGCCCGCTTCGGCGGGCTTTTTGTTTCCCGTGCGCCAGGACGGGCGCCGGTACCGGCGATACGGGGGCCGCGGCCACCGAATAAAATCGCTTTCTTACAGGAAGTACACCATGGCACCGACGATCCAGGAAGCGCACGGACGCACCTTGTACGACAAGATCTGGGACGAGCATGTCGTCCATACCGAGGAGGACGGAACCGCCATCCTCTATATCGACCGCCACCTGGTCCATGAAGTGACCAGTCCGCAGGCGTTCGAGGGCCTGCGCGAAACCGGCCGCAAGGTCTGGCGCATCAGCTCGATCGTGGCCACCGCCGACCACAACACGCCGACCACCGGTTGGGAGCGCGGCTATGACGGCATCGAGGACCCGATCAGCAAGGAGCAGGTCACCACGCTGGACCGCAACATCGGCGAATTCGGCGCCGCCGCGTACTTCCCGTTCCTGTCCAGGCGCCAGGGTATCGTCCATGTGATCGGCCCCGAGCAGGGCGCCACGTTGCCCGGCATGACGGTGGTCTGCGGCGACTCTCACACATCCACCCACGGCGCGTTCGGCGCGCTGGCGCACGGTATCGGCACCAGCGAGGTCGAACACGTGCTGGCCACGCAGACGCTGCTGGCGAAGAAGGCCAGCAACATGCTGATCAAGGTCGAGGGCAGGCTCGCGCCGGGCGTCACCGCCAAGGACGTCGTCCTGGCGATCATCGGACGGATCGGCACGGCCGGCGGCACCGGCTATACGATCGAGTTCGCCGGCTCGGCAATCCGCGGCCTTTCGATGGAAGGCCGCATGACCGTTTGCAACATGGCCATCGAGGCCGGCGCCCGCGCGGGCCTGGTGGCCGTGGACGAAAAGACAATCGAATACGTCAAGGGCCGGCCGCTCGCCCCCAACGGCGTCGAATGGGAACAGGCGGTCGCCTACTGGCGCACGCTGCATTCAGACCCGGGCGCGAAGTTCGACACCGTGGTCGAGATTGACGCGGCAAGCATCATTCCCCAGGTTACCTGGGGCACGTCGCCCGAGATGGTGCTCGGCGTGGACGGCCGCGTGCCCGATCCCGACAAGGAAAAGGACGCCAGCAAGCGCGGCGCGATCGAGCGGGCGCTGGCCTACATGGGGCTGGAACCCGGCAAGGCGCTGGGCGACATCCATGTCGACAAGGTGTTCATCGGCTCCTGCACCAACAGCCGCATCGAGGACATGCGGGAAGCGGCGGCGATGGTGAAGAAACTGGGCCGCAAGGTCGCGAAGAACGTCAAGCTCGCCATGGTGGTGCCGGGGTCCGGCCTGGTCAAGGAGCAAGCGGAGCGCGAAGGGCTGCACGAAATTTTCAAGGCCGCCGGTTTCGAGTGGCGCGAGCCGGGCTGCTCGATGTGCCTGGCGATGAATGCCGACCGGCTGGAGCCCGGCGAGCGCTGCGCCTCCACCAGCAACCGCAACTTCGAAGGCCGCCAGGGTGCCGGCGGCCGCACGCACCTGGTCAGCCCCGCCATGGCCGCCGCGGCGGCCGTGCACGGCCATTTCGTCGATGTCCGCCAATTTGCCTGAGCCTCGTTAACCCACCTTGTTCCGGGAGACCACCTATGAAAACCATCGCTGCCTTGATTGCCCTGTCGTTCGCTCTGGCGCTCGCGGGCTGCAACACCGTCAAGGGCGCCGGCCAGGACATCCAGAAGGCCGGAACTGCCATCGAGGATGCGGCGAAGAAGAAATAGCCGAATACCGACATCCGTACGCGAAGGGCGCGAAGGGTCCTTCGCGTCATCCTCGCGCCTTTCGCGTACGGGAGTTGGATTTTCAGGAAGTTCAATGCAGAAATTCACCATACACAAGGGCCTCGTGGCCCCGATGGATCGCGAGAACGTCGACACCGACGCGATCATCCCC
>DATMBW010000216.1:0-14843 GCA_035559095.1 Ramlibacter sp. | reverse complement strand
ACTCACGGTGATACGGGTGGTTCGCGTTGATCGACCAGGCCCGGTACAGCTGCTCGACCAGCAGGACGCGAACCATCGCGTGCGGCAAGGTCAGGTCCGACAGCCGGATGCGCTCGTGGGCGGCCCGTTTGAATGCGGGATCCAGCCCGTCGGGGCCGCCGATCACCAGGGCCACGTCGCCGCCCTGGAGCTGCCAGGCCTTGAGCCGACCGGCCAGCGCCATCGTGGTGAGGGGCGTGCCATGCTCGTCCAGGGCCACGATGCAGCAGCCTTTGGGGATGGCGGCTTCGATGCGCTGGCGCTCGGCTGCATACAAGCTTTCCAGGGTTCTGGAGGAGCGCGGCGCCGTCTTCACCGTCCGCAGTTCCACCCGCAGCTCAGGCGGAAAGCGCTTGGCGTAGTCGTCCCACGCGGTCTGTGCCCAGTCGGGCACCCGCTGGCCCACCGCCACGACAACCAGTTTCATCCCGGTCGTGCCCTAACGGGCGGATGTCTTGCCGGACTTCCTGCGGGCCGGGGCTGCTTGACGGGTCGGCGCTCTTTTCGCAGGCGCCTTGACCGGGGTCTTGGCCGTAACGGCCTTCTTTGCAGTTGCCTTCTTCTTCGCAGTTGCCGTCTTCATCGGCGCCGTCTTCGCGGGCGTCTTTTTCGCAGTTGCCTTTTTCGCTGCCGGCTCGGGCGCGGCCGGTTTGGGTGCGCCGAATTTCAGGCGCACCGGCTTGTCGCCCCAGATCTCTTCGAGATGATAGTACGTCCTGATCGCCGGCTGCATGATGTGCGCCACGGCCGCGCCACAGTCCACGATGATCCACTCGCCGTTTTCCTCGCCCTCGACGCGGGGTTTGGGAAAGCCGGCCTCGCGCACGGCATCGCGCACGCTCGAGGCCAGCGCCTTGGTCTGCCGGTTGGAGGTGCCCGAAGCGACGATCACGCGTTCGAACAGGGGTGACAGGTGTTCCGTGTTGAAGACCGCGATGTCCTGCGCTTTGACGTCCTCCAGGCCGTCGACGATGGCGCGCTGGAGTCGTTGGGTGTCTTTCTTGGCGGCGGCTTCGTGGGTCATCAGTCAGTTTGGTAAAGGTGTTGTCGTTCAATATAACTTGCAACGGCCGGCGGGACCAGATGGCCGATCCCCGCTCCGGCCGCTGCGCGCTCGCGCACTTCGGTCGCGCTCTCGGGCATGTTGGGCAGCCGCAGCAGCCGCAACCGGGTCTGCGGCGGCACGCCGGGCTGGGCGGCCGCACCCGGGCTCGCTTGCATTGAAGCGCGCGCCGCCATGCAGATGACGGCCAGGTCCAGGATCGCTTGCCACTCGCGCCAGCGCGTCAGCGACACCGCCTGGTCTTCGCCCATGACCAGGAACAGCTCGGCCGCCGGTTGCTCGGCCTTCAGCTCGCGCAGCGTGTCGACGGTGTAGGTAGGGCCGGGCCGGCGCAGCTCGCGCTCGTCGATCACCGCGAGCGGCAGGTCGCCGAAGGCGAGCCGGGTCATTGCCAGGCGATGCTCGGGCGCGCTCATGGCCCCCGGCTTGTGCCAGGCTTGTCCCGTGGGGAAGATGCGCAACTCGTCGAGCTGGAGCTGCTCGAGCGCCGCCCGCGCGAGCGCGACATGCGCCACGTGGGGCGGGTCGAACGCTCCGCCGAACACGCCCAGCCGCGGGGCGGTCATCGCGTTTCCATTCTGGCGGCCGGGGCCGGGACCGGGCATCAAACCCAGTCCCTTCGGACGAGGAATTTCTTGTAGAGGTCGTCCTCGGGCGAGCCCGGCCGGGTCTGCCGCTGGTACGCCCAACTGGCCAGCGGCGGCATCGACATCAGGATCGACTCGGTTCGCCCGCCCGACTGCAGGCCGAAATGGGTGCCGCGGTCCCACACCAGGTTGAATTCGACGTAGCGCCCGCGCCGGTACAACTGGAAGTTGCGCTCGCGCTCGCCGTAGGGCAGGTCCTTGCGGACTTTCAGGATCGGCAAATAGGCATCCAGGAAGCTGTCGCCCACCGAGCTGACCAGCGCGAAGCTGTTCATGAAGCCTCCTTCGGCGAAATCATCGAAGAAGATGCCGCCGATACCGCGCTGCTCGTTGCGATGCTTCAGGCAGAAATAGTCGTCGCACCAGGTCTTGAAGCGAGGGTACTTGTCGCTGCCGAAAGGCTCCAGCGCCGACTTGCACACGGTATGGAAGTACGCCGCGTCTTCCTCGAATCCGTAATAGGGCGTCAGGTCCATGCCGCCGCCGAACCAGGCGGCAGACTCACCTTTGTCGGGGTTGGCCGCCAGCATCCGCACATTCATGTGCACGGTGGGCGCATACGGGTTGCGGGGATGGAACACCAGCGACACACCCAGGGCCTCGAACGAGGAGCCGGCCAGTTCAGGCCGGTGCTGCGTGGCCGAAGCCGGCAGCCGCGCGCCGACCACATGCGAGAAACCGCAGCCCGCGCGCTCGAATACCTTGCCGTCCTCCAGGATCATGGTGATGCCGTCGCCCTGCAGCGGCTCGCCCGTGCCCTTCTTCCACTTGTCCTTGAGGAACTTGCCGCCGTCCACTTCGACGCAGGCGGTGACGATGCGTTCCTGCAGGTCCAGCAAGTATTCGCGTACGGTGTCGACGTTGGTCATGGGGTTCTCGGCCCGCCCGGATGGCTGGGGTCGCGCACCGCGCGATGGCCGATGTCACGGCGGTATTGCGCGCCGTTGAAACGGATGCCGTGCGTGATCTCATAGGCGCGCTGCTGCGCCGCCTTGACGCTGTCGGCCAGCGCCGTGACGCACAGGACGCGCCCGCCGGAAGTCAGGATCGCACCGTCTTTCTGCACGGTACCGGCGTGGAACACCACCGCGTCCTCGGCCTCTCTGGGCAGGCCGGCGATCGGGTCTCCCTTGCGCGGATTGAGCGGATAGCCCGCGGCCGCCATCACCACGCCCAATGCGGTGCGCCGGTCCCACTGCAGATCGACAAGGTCGAGCGCGCCGGCCGTCGCGGCCATCATCACCTCGAACAGGTCCGACTTCAGCCGCAGCATGATGGGCTGGGTCTCGGGATCGCCCATGCGGCAGTTGAACTCGAGCGCCTTGGGCCGCCCCTGCGCGTCGATCATCAGGCCGGCATAGAGAAAGCCGGTGAATGGAATGCCGTCGCTGTCCATGCCCTTGATCGTCGGCAGGATGATCTCGCGCATGGCCCGCGCGTGAACCGCGGGCGTGACCACCGGCGCGGGCGAATAGGCGCCCATGCCGCCCGTGTTGGGGCCCTGGTCGTTGTCCAGCAGCCGCTTGTGGTCCTGCGAGGTGGCCAGCGGCGCCACGTTCCTGCCGTCGCACATGACGATGAAACTGGCTTCCTCGCCCTGCAGGAACTCCTCGATCACTACCTGCGCGCCGCCTTCGTTGTGGGCGACGCCCAGCTTGTTGTCCAGCAGCATGAAGTCGATCGCCTCGTGCGCCTCGGCCGCCGTCATCGCCACGACCACGCCTTTGCCCGCGGCCAGGCCGTCGGCCTTGACCACGATCGGCGCGCCCCTGCGTTCGACATAGGCGTGGGCCGCGGCCGGATCGGAAAATGTTTCGTACTCGGCCGTCGGGATGCCGTGGCGCTTCATGAACGCCTTGGAGAACGCTTTGGAGCTCTCCAGCTGCGCGGCAGCCTGGGTCGGGCCGAAGATGCGCAGTCCGTGATCCTGGAAATCGTCGACCACCCCGGCCGCCAGCGGCCCCTCGGGACCGACCACCGTCAGGGCGATCTTCTGGTCCAGCGCCCATTGCCGCAGGGTCGGGATGTGCGTGATCTCCACGTTTTCCAGCCGCGGGTCGAGCGCTGTGCCGCCGTTGCCGGGCGCCACATAAACGGCTTGCAGCTTGGGCGACTGGGCCAGTTTCCAGGCCAGGGCGTGTTCCCGGCCGCCGCCGCCGATGACGAGGACCTTCATTACTTGTCATGCCGGGCTTGACCCGGCATCCATGACGGCGTGCGAGAAATGCTGGATGCCGGGTCAAGCCCGGCATGACAGGTCTGTGTGCGGCGAATCATGCGTCCATCTCGGCGTTGTGGAAGACGTCCTGCACGTCGTCGAGGTCTTCCAGGGCGTCCAGCAGCTTCTGCATCCTGGCCGCATCCTCGCCCGTCAGCGCGATCGAGTTTTCCGGCCGCATGGTGACTTCGGCCACTTCGGGCTTCAGGCCGGCCGCCTCCAGGGCGTTCTTCACCGCTTCGAACCCGGCCGGTGGGGTGATGACCTCGATGGCCCCGTCCTCGTCCGCGACCACGTCGTCGGCGCCGGCCTCCAGCGCCACGTCCATGACCTTGTCCTCGCTGGTGCCGGGCGCCAGGATGAGCTGGCCCACGTTCCTGAACTGGAAAGACACCGAGCCGCCGGTGCCCATGTTGCCGCCGTACTTGCTGAACGTGTGGCGCACCTCCGCCACGGTGCGCACCTTGTTGTCGGTCATGGTGTCCACGATGATCGCCGCGCCCCCGATGCCGTAGCCTTCGTAGCGGATTTCCTCGTACTGCACGCCTTCCAGGTTGCCGGTGGCCTTGTCGATGTTGCGCTTGATGGTGTCGGCCGGCATGTTGGCGGCCTTGGCCTTTTCCACCGCCAATCTCAGCCGCGGGTTGGCCGACAGGTCGCCGCCTCCCTGGCGCGCCGCCACCATGATTTCACGGATGACGCGGGTCCACACCTTGCCCCGCTTTTCGTCCTGGCGGCCCTTGCGGTGCTGGATATTCGCCCATTTACTGTGTCCGGCCACTGAAAATCCTTTAATTTGAATCTGTCCCGCAAGCCAGTTGAGGACAGAACAAAATGGCTACGCCGTTGTTGATCCGTCCCGCAAGCTTGATCAGTTGAGAACAGAGCAAAATGGCTACGCCATTGTTGATCCGTCCCGCAAGCTTGATCAGTTGGGGACAGAGCAAAATGGCTACGCCATTCTTGATCTGTCCCGCAAGAAGATATAGCTTTATCCCCATTTTACTTTTCACGCCATGGCTGAATCCCTGTTGATCGCGAAGAACGCGCAAACCGAGTGCTTGCTGCTGCCGGGCTTGGCCAACCGACATGGGCTGATCACCGGCGCCACGGGCACCGGAAAGACCGTGTCGCTGCAGACTCTGGCCGAGAATTTCTCCAAGATCGGCGTGCCGGTGTTCATGGCCGACGTGAAGGGCGACCTCACGGGCATCAGCCAGGCCGGCAGGATCGAAGGCAAGCTGGCCTCGATCATCAAGGAGCGGGGCCTGCCGATGCCCGAGCCCTTCGCCTGCCCCACCACGCTGTGGGACGTGTTCGGCGAGCAGGGCCACCCCGTGCGCGCCACCGTTTCCGACATGGGCCCGCTGCTGCTGGGGCGCATGCTGGGCCTCAACGAAACCCAGGCCGGCGTGCTGAACCTGGTGTTCAAGATCGCCGACGACAACGGCATGCTGCTGCTGGACCTGAAGGACCTGCGCGCCATGCTGCAGTTCGCCGGCGACAACGCGTCCGAATTGCGCACCAAGTACGGCAACATCTCCACCGCGAGCATCGGCGCGATCCAGCGCGGCCTGCTGCAGATCGAATCCCAGGGCGGCGAGAAGTTCTTCGGCGAGCCCATGCTCAACATCCAGGACTTCCTGCAGACCGATGAGAAGGGCCGCGGCATCGCCAACATCCTGGCGGCCGACAGGCTGCTCAATTCGCCGCGCCTGTACGCGACTTTCCTGCTGTGGATGCTGTCGGAGCTGTTTGAGCAGCTGCCCGAGATCGGCGACCCCGAAAAGCCCAAGCTGGTGTTCTTCTTCGACGAGGCGCATCTGCTCTTCGACGAGGCGCCCAAGGTGCTGGTCGAGCGCATCGAGCTGGTGGTGCGCCTGGTGCGTTCCAAAGGCGTGGGGGTGTACTTCGTGACGCAAAACCCGCTTGACATCCCCGACAGCGTGCTGGCGCAGCTGGGCAACCGCGTCCAACATGCCCTGCGCGCCTACACGCCGCGCGACCAGAAGGCCGTGAAAGCCACGGCCGAGACCATGCGCCAGAAACCTGGGCTGGACATCGAAACCGCGATCACGGAGCTGGCCGTCGGCGAGGCGCTCGTCAGCCTGCTGGATGCCAAGGGCCGCCCCAGCGTGACCGAGCGTGTTTTCGTCCTGCCACCGGGCAGCCAGATCGGGCCGATCTCGGCAGAGCAACGCAAGGGCTTGATCGCCAACTCGCTGGTAGCGGGCGCCTACGAAAAGACAGTCGACCGCGAGTCGGCGTACGAAAAGCTCAAGGGGCGGGCCGAATCGGCGCAGCCCTCGGGCGCGGGCACGGCAAACGGCTCAGCCGCGGGTGCGCCCGCCAACGGCTCGCAAACGGGCGCGGCTGGCGGGGGCATGCTGGACGGCCTTCGCGATGCGGTGTTCGGCTCGACCGGGCCACGCGGCGGCCGCCACGAAGGCCTGGCCGAAAGCATGGCCAAGTCGGCCGTGCGCAGCATCGGCAGCGCCGTGGGCCGCGAAATCATCCGCGGCGTGCTGGGCGGCATCATGGGCAGCAAGCGGCGCTGAATTGCCATGCCGGCTCGAGGAGCCGGCGATGCCAACGGGCCATGGATTGCGGATCAAGCCGGCAATGACAGCCCGGCTGCTGTAAAGTGCCTTTTTTGAATGGCTTTTCATGTCCGCTGAAGCGCCACGCCATATCCGCCTGACCTCGCACGCGGGCGGTTACGGCGCCCTGCCTATCGTGTGGGGCGCCCCGACGGCCGCGGAGCGCGGGCCGATTGTCGGCACCACGACGCAGCGCAGCCATCGCAACGTGATCGGCACCCACAGCGGCTCCTACAGCGTGTACCGGGCGCTGGCCGTGGCGGCCGGCGCGCTCTCGCGCCAGCACAAGGCCGATCTCACCAATACCGCGCCCACCGACGTGATCGGTCCCTATGCGCAATGGACCGATCCGGCCAGGATCGTCAGCCTGGACCCCTGGGGCGCGCTGGTGGCCGACGTCTTTGCCGCCGAACTGGCGGCCGGCTACGACATCCGGCCCACCATTGCGGTGACCAAGGCCCATGTGATCCTGCCCGAAGTGATCGAAGGCCTGCAAGCCGGAAGGCTCAAGGCCGACGGCACGGTGCTCACCGAGGGTGGCGCGGCGATGGTGACCAAGGCGGCGATCGAGCCGGTGTGGTGGTTGCCCGGCGTGGCGCAGCGCTTCGGCTGTTCCGAGACCGACCTGCGCCGCGTGCTGTTCGAGGAGACCGGCGGGATGTACCCGGAGCTGGTCACCCGCAGCGACCTGGAAGTGTTCCTGCCGCCCATAGGCGGCCAGACCGTTTACATCTTCGGTGATCCGCGCGACCTGGCCAATCCCGAGGTCGAGCTCACGGCCCGGGTGCACGACGAGTGCAATGGCTCCGACGTCTTCGGCTCCGACATCTGCACCTGCCGGCCCTACCTGACCCATGCGATCGAGGAATGCATCCAGGGCGCGCAGCGCGGCGGCGTGGGCCTGGTGTCCTATTCGCGCAAGGAAGGCCGCGCCCTGGGCGAGGTAACCAAGTTCCTGGTGTACAACGCCCGCAAGCGCCAGGTGGGCGGCGACACCGCCGACCAGTACTTCGCCCGCACCGAATGCGTGGCCGGGGTGCAGGACATGCGCTTCCAGGAGCTGATGCCCGACGTGCTCCATTGGCTTGGCGTCCGCAAGATCCATCGGCTGGTCTCCATGAGCAACATGAAGTACGACGCCATCACCCAGTCGGGAATCCAGATCGGCGAGCGCATCAACATCCCCGAGGCGCTGATCCCGGCCGATGCGCGGGTGGAGATGGACGCCAAGGTGGCCGCCGGCTATTTCACGCCCGGCCGCGTGCCAACGGCCGAGGAGCTGAAGCAGGCCAGGGGCCGGGGCCTGGACAAATGAAAGACACCGATTTCATTTCGCCGCATGCGCAGGCCGAGGACGCCGCGGCCATTCTTCGCACCACCGTCGCGGTGCGCGATCGCGCCAGGCAGCTCCTGTCGCGCGCCCGCCAGGGCGAATCGCCGTGGTTCATCGTGGACGACGGCTTCCTGGAGTCGGCCGCCGGCGAGGTGGTGGCGGCGACTCGCCGGCGCTACCCCAAGCTGCACGTTCCCCGGCACAGCCGCTGGCGGCATTTCCAATCCGGCGGCGTGGACCGCAAGGCCCAGCTCGACCGCCTGCTGGCGCACTTGCCCCGGCCTTTGCGCGGCCACGCCATGATCGATCTCGCGTTCGTGAGCGTGCTGCTCGATGCGGGCGGCGGTCCCCATTGGAAGTACGTCGAGCCGGCCACGGGCCAGACCTTCACGCGCTCGGAGGGGCTGGCGGTGGCCAGCTTTCACGCCTTCGTCGCGGGGCTGTTTTCCAGCGACAAGGACCACCCTTTGCGCGCCGACGCGGCAGGCCTTCGTGGACTGGTCACCGACCACCTGGCGTCTGCCTTCCAGGTGAGCGAGGCCAATCCGCTGGTCGGCATCCAGGAGCGCGCCATTCTGCTCAGGCGGCTGGGCGAGGCCATGTCCGAGCAGCCGGAGGCGTTCGGCGAAGACGGCCGGCCCAGCGGCTTGTTCGACATGATGATCAGCCCGCTCGGTCCGGAGGTACCGCCCACCGCGGACGTGACGGCACACGACATCCTGTCGGAAATCCTCATGACACTGTCGGGCATCTGGCCTTCGGGCAATGCCATCCTGACGGTGCCGCTGGGCGATTGCTGGCGGCATCCTGCGGTGCGCGGCGAAGGGCTGTCCCACGGCTGGATGCCCTTCCACAAGCTTTCGCAATGGCTGACCTATTCGCTGATCGAGCCGTTCGAGTGGTCGGGCGTGATCGTGCACGAGCTGGACCACCTCACGGCGCTGCCCGAGTACCGCAACGGCGGCCTGCTGATCGACAGCGGCCTGCTGCGCCTGCGTGACGAAGCGGCGGCCCAGGAGATCTGGCAGCCGGGCGACGAAATCGTGGTCGAATGGCGCGCGCTCACGGTGGCATTGATGGACGAAGTGGCGAGGGCCGTGCGCCAGCAGTTAGGATTGAGCGAATCGCAATTTCCGCTGGCCTGCGTGCTGGAAGGCGGCACCTGGGCCGCCGGGCGCGAACTGGCACAGCGTCATCGCGGCGGACTGCCACCGCTGAAGGTGGTCAGCGACGGAACCGTATTTTGAAAAAGAGTCCCAGGCCTGGATCCCTGATCAAGGCCGGGACGACAGCAACCGGAAAAGAACAATGAGCAATGTCCACGTCATCGAGCACCCGCTGGTGCAGCACAAGCTCACGCTGATGCGCAAGAAGGAGGCCAGCACCAACAGCTTCCGGCGGCTGCTCAACGAGCTGGCCATGCTGATGGCCTACGAAGTCACGCGCGACATGCCGACGCAGGAAGTCGAGATCGAGACGCCGCTGGAAACCATGAAGGCCCGGGTGATCGACGGCAAGAAGCTGGTGTTCGTGTCCATCCTGCGCGCCGGCACCGGCATCCTCGACGGCATGCTCAGCGTGGTGCCGGGAGCGCGCGTCGGGCATATCGGCCTGTACCGCGATCCGAAGACGCTCACGGCGGTGGAGTACTACTTCAAGATGCCGCAGAACATGCACGATCGCGACGTGATCATCGTGGACCCGATGCTGGCCACCGGCAACTCCGCCATCGCGGCTGTGGAACGGCTCAAGGAACTCAATCCCAAGTCGATCAAGTTCGTCTGCCTGCTGACCTGCCCGGAAGGCATCGCGGCCCTGCAAGGCGCCCACCCGGACGTGCCGATTTACACCGCGGCGATCGACCGCCAGCTCAACGACCACGGCTACATCCTGCCGGGCCTGGGCGATGCCGGCGACCGGATTTTCGGCACCAAGTAAGTTGTCAGTGCGGGCTCGCCGCTGGTGGTTTCGTCATTGAGTGATTGACCCAAATTCATGGATGCCGGATCAAGTCCGGCATGACAGCTCTTTTGGTTTTGTCATTGCCAGCTCTTTTGGTTTTGTCATTGCCAGCTCTTTTGGTTTTGTCATTGCGGGCTCTTTTGGTTTTGTCATTGCGGGCTTGACCCGCAATCCATGGATGCCCCCGGATCGGAATCCGGAGCTTCAAGCCCGGCATGACAGGGGCAACAGCCCGGTAGACTCGTGTCGATGCCGAAAATCCTAACAAGAACATTTGCCGCCGCGCTGGCCTTCGCCGCCGCAACGGCCGCCGCGGCCCCTTTCATTCCTCCCAGCGACAGCGACGTGGTCGAGCGCCTGCCCGCCGGCGCCACCGACCCCGCCGTGCGCCGGGTCGACTCGCTGCGCAAACAGCTCGCGGCACGCCCCAACGACACGGCCCTGCGGCTGGAGATCGCCCGCCGCTATTTCGATCTGGCCATGGCGCAGGGCGATCCGCGTTATGTGGGCTACGCGTCGGCCGCCATCACGCCCTTGGGCCAGACCGCGGCCGGCAATTCCGGCTACTGGCTGATCCGCGGGCTGATCCAGCAGTACAGCCATGACTTCGACGGCGCGTTGCAAAGCCTCGCCAAAGCGGGCGAGCTGGATCCCGCGTCGCCCGAACCCATCGCCTGGCGCGCGGCCATCCATATGGTGCAGGCGCGTTATGGCGAAGCCCTGTCCGAGTGCACGCGGCTGGTTCCTTTGGCCAATCCGCTGCACGCGCAAGGTTGCACCGCCTATGTGCTGGCCAGCACGGGGCAGCTCGCGCCCGCTTATGAGGCGTTCAGCAGGGAGTTGGCGGCTGGCGGTGCCGTCGCGCCGGAACTCGCCCTGTGGGCACGCACGCGGTTGGCCGAAATGGCCATTCGCCTGCAGCGCTTCGGCGAGGCCGAGGCGCACTTCAAGGAAGCGCTGGGCCAGGGCCTGACCGACCAGTTCCTGCTGGGCGCCTACGCGGATTTTCTGCTGCTGCAAACACGGCCCGCCGAAGTGGTGAGGCTGCTGGCCGATTGGGAGCGTTCGGACATCCTGCTGTTGCGGCTGGCGCTGGCCGCACGCGCGTTGAACGATTCGCGCGCCGCCGGCTGGGCCGGCCAGTTGCGCGACCGCTTTAGCGCGGCGGCGCAGCGCGGCGACCGGCTGCACGAACAGGAAGCGGCGCGCTTTGAACTCGACATCGACGCCAAGCCGGACCGGGCGCTGGCCCTGGCTGTGCGCAACTACCAGGCGCAGAAAGAGCCGCGCGACGCCGAAATCCTCCTGCGCGCCGCCCTGGCCGCCAACCAGCCAAAGGCAGCCCAGCCCGCGCTGGACTGGCTGCGCACCAGCCGTTATGAAGATCCGGCGCTGGGGCGGCTGGCAGACGAACTGGTGGCCAAGGGAGCGACGCGATGACGCGCTGGCTGGCTTTCCTGTTGGCGCTGCTCCTGCCGGTGCTGGGGTGGGCCCACAAGCCAAGCGACAGCTACCTCACCATCCGCGGAACGCCCGACAGCAGCAAGATCGCCGTGCGCTGGGACATTGCCCTGCGCGACCTCGACTACGTACTGGAGCTGGACCGGGACGGCAACGGCGCGCTGACCTGGGGCGAAGTGCGGCAACGCACCGACGAGATCACCCGCTACGCGACCGGCCATCTGCAATTGACGGCCGGCGGCAAGCCGTGCGCCTGGGAAAGCAGCGGGCCGCTGATGCTGGACAAGCATAGCGACGGAACCTACGCCGTGCTGTCACTGGCTGCGCGGTGCGCGGACCTCGCGGGCGGCCTGAAAGCGCGCTATTCGCTGCTGTTCGACGTCGATCCTTCGCACCGCGGCCTGGTGCAATGGGTGGCGGGCGACCAGGCGGCCCAGGCCCTGGTGTTCGGCACCGATTCGGCCGAGCAGTCGCTCGCGCTGGCGCCGCCGAGCGCCTGGGAGACCTTGCGCCAGTATGTGGTGGAAGGTATCTGGCATATCTGGATCGGCTTCGACCACATCCTGTTCCTCCTGTCGCTGCTGCTGCCGGCGGTGCTGGTGCGGCGCCAGAACCGTTGGGAACCCGGACCCAGCCTGCGGGGAGCCTTGCTGGAAGTACTGAAGGTGGTCACCGCCTTCACGCTGGCGCACTCGATCACGCTGAGCCTCGCGGCCCTGCAGGTGATCAGCCTGCCGTCGCGGCTGGTGGAATCGACCATTGCCGCATCCGTGGTCGTTGCCGCGCTGAACAACCTGCGCGGCACCATCGAGCGCAGCCGGTGGGTGATGGCTTTCGTATTCGGACTGGTCCATGGCTTTGGCTTCGCCTCGGTGCTGGCGGACCTGGGCTTGCCGCAGGGCGCGCTGGTGCTGGCGCTGGTGGGTTTCAACGTCGGTGTCGAGGTCGGCCAGATGGCCATCGTGATGGCGTTCGTGCCACTGGCGTTCTGGCTGCGCACCACCCGTTTCTATCGCAGCGGCGTGCTGATCGTCGGTTCCGTGATGGTGGCCCTCATCGCGGGCTGGTGGTTCGTCCAGCGGGCGTTCGATCTGGCACCCATGTGATACTGAAAATCCTGTCGATAACCGAAGCCCCGTCATTGCGCGCTTGACCCGCGATCCAGGAGTTCCAGATGCTAGACCTTCTGATCACCAACGCCACCCTCCCCGACGGCCGGGGCGGCATGTCGGTCGCCGTGCGGGGCGGCCGCATCGTCGAGCTCGCACCCGGCCTGCAGGCGCCGGCGAACGAAACCATCGACGCCGGCGGCTACCTCCTCTCGCCGCCCTTTTGCGACCCACATTTCCACATGGACTCCACGCTCAGCTACGGCTTGCCGCGCGTGAACGAAAGCGGCACCCTGCTGGAGGGCATCGCGCTGTGGGGTGAGCTCAAGCCTACGCTCAAGGCCGAGGACATCATCGAACGCGCCCTGACCTATTGCGACTGGGCCGTGGCCAAGGGCCTGTTGGCGATCCGCAGTCACGTGGACACGAGCGACCCCAGCCTGCTGCCGGTCCATGCGCTATTGGAGGTCAAGCGCCGCGTCGCGCCCTACATCGACCTGCAACTCGTCGCCTTCCCGCAGGACGGCGTGCTGCGAACTGCGGGCGGCACCGACAACCTGAAGCGCGCGCTGGACCTGGGCGTGGACATCGTCGGCGGCATCCCGCACTTCGAGCGCACGATGAGCGACGGCGCGGCCAGCGTGAAGCTGCTGTGCGAGATCGCGGCCGAGTGCGGCAAGCTGGTGGACATGCACTGCGACGAGTCCGACGACCCGCTGTCGCGCCACATCGAAACTCTGGCCTTCGAGGCGCAGCGCCTGGGCCTGCAGGGGCGCGTGAACGGCTCGCACTGCACTTCGATGCACAGCATGGACAACTACTACGTGAGCAAATTGATTCCGCTGATCGCGGAAAGCGGCGTCAGCATCGTGGCCAATCCCTTGGTCAACATCACGCTGCAGGGCCGCCACGACACCTACCCCAAGCGCCGCGGCATGACCCGCGTGCCCGAATTGCTTGCAGCCGGTGTCACCGTCGCCTTCGGCCACGACGACGTGATGGACCCCTGGTACAGCATGGGCTCAGGCGACATGCTGGAGGTGGCGCACATGGGGCTGCACGTGGCGCAGATGACCAGCCAGAAAGGCATTCGTGCCTGCTTCGACGCGGTGACGACGAACGCGGCCAAGGTGATGCAACTGCAGGGCTATGGAATCGCACCGGGGTGTGATGCCAGCTTCGTGCTGCTCCAGGCGCGCGACGCGATCGAGGCGATCCGGCTGCGGGCGTCTCGGCTGAAGGTGTGGAGGAAGGGTCGGCTGCTGGCCGAGAGCGCGCCTGCCACATCCACGCTGCACGTGCCCGGTCGCGGCGGCCGGACATCCTTCGTGAAGGGCCCATGACCGCCGCGGCCCGGCGCGAACATCGCCTGCTGCACGGGCCGGTGCTGCCCGTACTGGCGTCGCTGGCGCTGCCCAACATTCTGGCCATGGTGGCCGTCACGGCCACCAGCATCGCCGAAACCACCTATGTGGGTTTGCTGGGACGCGATCAGCTCGCGGCCATGGCGCTGGTGTTCCCGCTGGCGATGCTGATGCAGATGTTCTCGGCCGGCGCCATGGGCGGCGGCGTGTCGTCGGCCATCAGCCGCGCACTGGGCGCGCGCGACCTGGAGGCTGCCCAGTCTTTGGCGCGCCATGCCGTCGCGATTGCGCTGGCGGCGGGAGCGAGCTTCACGCTGCTGTTTCTCGTCGGCGGCGACGCGCTGTACCGGCTTCTGGGCGCGCGCGGCGCGGTGCTGGAGCAGGCGCACCGCTACGCCACAGTGCTGTTTTCCGGGGTGTCGCTGGTCTGGCTGGCCAACACGATGATCTCCGTGGTGCGCGGCACGGGCAATATGCACGTGCCCTCGGCGACCATCCTCGCCGTGGCGCTGCTGCAGATCACACTTGGCGCGCTATTCGGACTGGGCTGGGGCCCGTTCCCGCGCTGGGGCATGGCCGGCGTCGCGCTGGGCCAGATACTGGCTTACGGTGCCGCCTGCGTGTGGCTTGGCACCTACATGTGCGCGCCGCAACGCCGCGTGCGCCTGGGGCGCGACGGCTGGCAGCTGACGCGCTCGCGGTTCTGGCAGATCCTGCGCGTGGGGCTGTTGGCCTGCCTGTCGCCGTTGCAGTCCGTGCTGACGGTGCTGGTGGTGACGGGCATGATCGCCCGGATGGGCGTGGACGCGCTGGCCGGGTACGGCATCGGCGCGCGGCTGGAGTTCATGGCGATTCCCATCGCCTTCGGCGTGGGCGTGGCCACGCTGCCGATGGTGGGCATGGCAGTGGGTAACGGCAACGTGCCGCGCGCGCGCCGTGTGGCCTGGGTGGGTGGCGCGTTGTCCGCGGCCATCGTCGGAGCGATCGGCTTGCTGTTCACCCTCTGGCCGCAGCTGTGGTCGCGCATGTTCACCGACAAGACCGAAG
>DATMBW010000215.1:0-9161 GCA_035559095.1 Ramlibacter sp. | reverse complement strand
GGCAGTTCGCCCTGCACTTCGCTGCTCCTGATGCTGAACATGGCCTGCACCCTGTTCAAGCTGACGCCGCAGGAAGCCCTGGCCGGCGCGACCCGCAATGCCGCCCGCGCCCTGGGCCTGACGGATCGTGGCGTTCTCGCCGCGGGCCTGCGCGCCGACTTCGTGCTCTGGGATGCGCAACGGCCGGCGCAACTGAGTTACGCGATGGGCTTCAATCCACGTCTGCAGACTGTTTTCGGGGGACGCCCGCTATGACTTTCACCTTGACCCCCGGCGCCGCCCCGCTGCTGGTCAGCATGCCCCACACGGGCACCGATATTCCCGCCGATCTGCGAGACGACTACGTCCCACGTGCGCTCGCCGTGGAAGACGCCGACTGGCATCTGGCCCGCCTTTACGACTGCCTGCCGGCGCTGGGCGCGAGCGTGCTGCGGCCGCGGTATGCACGCTACGTCATCGACCTGAATCGCCCGCCCGACGATGCGCCCATGTACCCCGGCGCGGCCAACACCGAGCTGTGCCCGACACGGTTCTTCAACGGGGACCCGCTATACCGTGAAGGACGGGCGCCCTCACCCGAAGAGCGCCAGCGCCGGCTCGAGCATTACTGGCGGCCCTACCATCAGGCCTTGCGCGGCGAGCTCGATCGCATCAAGGCCGGGCACGGTTTCGTGCTGCTTTGGGACGCACACAGCATCCGTTCCGAGATCCCGTGGTTGTTCGAGGGCGTGCTGCCCGACCTGAACATCGGGACGGCCGGCGGCGCGAGCGCGCACGCGTCGATCACGCGGGCAGTGGCCGATGCGGCGGCTCGGCACGGCCACGTGAGCCATGTGGTCAACGGCCGGTTCAAGGGCGGCTACATCACGCGCCACTACGGCGACCCGGCCCGGGATGTGCATGCCGTGCAATTGGAGATGTGCCAGAGCCTGTACATGCAGGAGCGGCCGCCCTATGCGTACCGCGAAGACCTGGCGCGGGGCGTGCAGCCGGTGCTCGCCGGCATGGTGGACGCCGCGCTGGCGGCGTGCAAGGCCTTGTATGGGCGCTGAGCCGCGACGCTATTTCGCTCCCGCGGCCTGGGTCAACGGCGGCTGGGCGCAGGACGTGCTGCTGACGGTGGGCGCCGATGGGCTCTGGAGCGGCATCGCGCCCGGCGCGCCGGCGCAGGCGCGGCGCGGCGCGCAGCGCCTGGGCGGCCCCGTTCTGCCTGGTCTGGTCAATGGCCACAGCCACGCTTTCCAGCGCGCGATCGCCGGACTCACCGAACGCTGTGGCGGCGGCGAGGACGACTTCTGGCGCTGGCGCGACCGCATGTACAGCGCGGCGAACCGCATCACGCCGCAGCAGCTGGAGTCGATCGCGGCTTTTCTCTACTTCGAACTGCTGCGCGGCGGCTACACGCATGTCTGCGAGTTCCACTACCTGCACAACGGGCCCGACGGCCGCCCCTATGCGAACCCGCTGGAGATGTCACTGGCGCTGGTGCGGGCGGCGCAACGCGTGGGCATCGGCCTGACGCTGTTGCCGGCCCTGTACATGCGGTCGGGCTTCGGGTCGGACAGCCTGCGCGAGGACCAGCGACGGTTCGCGTCGACACCGGAGTCGGTGCTGCGAATCGCCGAGGCCGCCGGTCGCCTGGGCGGCCATGTGGCGGCCGGCGTGGCCTTGCATTCGCTGCGGGCCGTCGACGCGATGGCATTGCGCGAAGTGGCTGCGGCCGCGGGGCCGGACATGCCGGTGCATATCCACATTGCCGAGCAAAGGCGCGAAGTCGAGGATTGCATCGTCCACCACGGCGTGCCGCCGGTCGAATGGCTGCTCGGCAAGGTCGCGCTGGACGCGCGCTGGAACCTCGTTCACGCCACACAGTGCACCAAGGCCGAGCTGGACGGCGTTCGCGGCGAGCGCGCCTCGATCGTGCTGTGCCCGAGCACGGAAGCGAACCTGGGCGACGGCATCTTCGACCTGCCGGCCTGGATGGGCCAGAGCGGAAGCTGGGCGGTCGGCTCCGACAGCCATGTCACGCGCGGCTGGCCCGAAGAGTTGCGCCTGCTCGAATACTCGCAAAGGCTTGCCCTGCGCCAGCGCAATGTCGCGGCGCGGGCCGCCCTGTGCGAGAGCAGTGCGGCCGCGCTGTTCCAGGGCGCGCTGGAAGGAGGCAGCGCGGCAGCGGGCCGGCCGCTGGGTGGCCTGGCGGCAGGCCAGCGCGCCGATTTCGTGGTGGTGGACACGGCGAGCAGCGCTTTGGCGGGAATACCGAACGACCATCTGCTCGACGCGATCGTGTTTTCCAGCTCCGGGCCCGGGTTCAGCCAGGTTTTTGTTGCTGGTCAAGCCTTGGCGGGCGAAGACGGGGCAATGCGCGACGCGTTCGTGCGCGCCATGAACCAACTCTGGTCTTGAGTCGGTTCAGGTGAGCGATCCAGAAGATGGCTTCTCGGCCGGCACGCAGTGCCCTTGCTGATTTACGGTCCAGTTCTGCACAGCTCGGCCATCTCGCTGCACACATTCAGTTTTGCTCAACGATGGCGGCAATATGTGAATTGCGTTCCCTCAAATGAAATTTCGTTAGGGATATCGACGGGACATTCCTGCCCTCGGATGCAGGACACCGCTCCTATGTGCGAGCCACTTTGCCGACTAATAAAGATGAAACCCTGAAAGGCAAGAATGGCTAGCGACACGGATGCTCTTGCGTCTACCAAGTCAGCTGCGAAAGATCGCCTGTTGGCCGCTGCGCCTAAGTTGACTTTAGACGCGCCGACCGTGGCACTTTCAACCGTGAAGTCAAACGCTGTCGAAGAAGTGCAGATGGCGCAGGCCTTGCGTGAGTCGCGAGAAGAACTGCGACGACTTTCCGGGCTATTGGTGTCGATCCAGGAGGATGAGCGCAGGCGGATTGCACTGGACTTGCACGATGGGCTGGGACAGTCGATGAGTCTGATCAAGCTCTCTATCGAAAACTCCGTCCGGCTGCTGGCCGCGGGCGCGACAAGCGCGGCCAGCGAGTCGCTGCAACGGTTGATACCCCGGGTCGAGGAGGCACTGGCCGAGGTGCGCCGCGTGTCCACGGAATTGCGGCCGTTGATACTCGATGACCTGGGCATCCTGCCCACGTTGTCGTGGTTCTTTCGCGAATTCGACGCCGTGTGCGGCGGCATTGCTGTCGAGAGGACCTTCAATGTTGTCGAGCAAGACGTGCCGGTGGCGCTGCACATCACTCTTTATCGCATCCTGCAGGAAGCCGTCCACAACATCGTCAAACACGCTGAGGCCGACAGGATGCGCTTTCGTCTGGAGCGTATCGATGATGCGCTGCATTTGGAGATCGAGGACAACGGCCGCGGATTCGATCCGGACAGCATCAAGTGTGTCGAGGGCCAGACCAGGGGACTGGGACTGCTCAGCATGAAGGAGCGCGCATCGTTCTCGGGAGGAAGCTATCAGCTGAGCTCAGCTCCCGGTAAAGGCACATGCATCAAGGTGTCGTGGCCCGCAGCCAAGTGCCCGGCCGACCTCGACTGCAGTCGCACCTCCGAATGCAGGGATAAACAGGTGCCCTGCCGGGCCACAACGCCTACGCAGTTCGGCTACCTGAAAAATACCGTGTACCCCGTATGAACGTATACGGTGATAGACCCAGAGTCAGACTGCACCTGCGCCGCTAAGGTACGAGCAACGCACCACACATCTGCGTTGGTGGACTGGATAGGGACAGGTACCGGAGGCGATGGAAATGCAGCACGCAAGGTATGGCAGGGGGGATCCCTCCGCACGCCGGAACCGGACCGGTTTTACCCTGCTCGAGCTGCTTGTCGTCATGGTGATCATCGGCCTGCTGGCCGGCTACGTCGGGCCCAAATACTTTTCCCAGATCGGCAAATCCGAGGTGAAGGCGGCACGGGCCCAGATGGATGCCCTGGGCAAGGCGCTCGACCAGTTCCGGCTGGATACCGGGCATTACCCTACCACCGAGCAGGGACTGGTGACTCTCGTCGAGCGTCCTGCCAATGAGCCGAAGTGGGGCGGTCCGTACCTGTCCAAAGCCATTCCGCCCGACCCCTGGGGCAACCCCTATGTGTTCATCATGCCGGGCGAGCACGGGGAATACGACTTGCTGTCGTATGGCAAGGACGGCAAGCCCGGTGGCGATGGTGAAGCGGCCGAAATCACGAACTGGCAGTAGGAGAGAACTCCATGCTCTACCAGGTCAAGGCATTGCGCGGTGATGACGAGCTGACTGCGTTCGCGCTTGATGCCGCGGATGCCGGCGATGCGGCGAACCAGGCGCAAGGCAAGGGATATACGGTGATCGCCATCAAGCCGACAGCGGCCTGGCAGACCTGGCGCAAGGCGGGCACGCGCAGATTTCCGCTGGTCCTGTTCAGTCAGGAATTGCTGGCGCTTCTGGAGGCCGGGTTGTCGCTCGTGGAGTCGCTGGAAACCCTGGCCGAAAAGGAGCAGCAACCGGAGCTGCGAAAAACGCTCGTGCAAATGATCGCCACCTTGTACGAAGGGCATACCTTTTCCCATGCCCTGCAACATTCTCCGGCGAACTTTCCGCTCTTGTATGTGGCAACCGTGCACGCCTGCGAAAAAACCGGCGGCCTGCCGGAGGCCTTGGCCCGCTACGTGGCTTATCAATCGCAGATGGACGCCGTCCGGCGGCAGGTTGTCAGTGCCTCGATCTATCCACTCCTGCTGACCGGGGTCGGCGCTCTGGTGACGCTGTTTCTCATGGTGTACGTCGTGCCGCGTTTCAGCCATATCTACGCGGAAATCGGCGGCAACTTGCCGCTGATGTCGCGGCTGTTGATGCGATGGGGCCAGATGTTGGATGCGCACGGCGCAACCATTCTGGCGGCCGCCGCGCTGGTGCTGTTCGGGGCGGCCTACACGGCCACCCGCACGGCCAGTAAACAGTGGCTGATGCGCAAACTGTGGCAGTTGCCCAGCCTGGGCAGGCGGCTGCACGTCTTTCAGCTGGCCCGGTTTTACCGTTCGCTTGGCATGTTGCTGCGCGGCGGCATGCCGGTCGTGACTTCCCTGCAGATGGTGTCCGACCTGCTCGAGTCCTCGCTGCGCGGCCAGCTGGCCCTGGCCTCGGCGCGAATCCAGGAAGGGCATGCGCTTTCCGGCGCCATGGAGCAGTACGGCCTGACAACACCCGTGGCCTCGCGCATGTTGCGCGTGGGCGAGCGTACCGGGCGCATGGGCGAGATGATGGAGCGCATCGCGGCGTTTTACGAGGAAGAAACGGCGCGCTGGGTGGAGCGCTTCACCAAACTGTTCGAGCCTTTGCTGATGGTGTTCATCGGCCTGGTCATCGGCGGCATCGTGGTCCTGATGTATTTCCCGATCTTTGAACTTGCGGGGAGCATCCAATGAACATGGCCGAGCCCGTCGACGTCGGCCCCAGCCCGGGATTCTCACCGGCGCAGGTGCACTCGGCGCGCAGCGCGGCGCAGCAGACGCGCCGTGCCGGCGTGGAAGTGCTTCAGGAACAATCCGGACTCGATCCGCAGCACTTTGTGCGGGCGCTGGCGGCCACCATGCACTACCCGGCCGCCGAGATGGAGGACCTGCGCCGCATGGCTCCCGCCTTCGACGTGCTGCCGTTTTCCGAGGCGCTGGAGCGCCAGTGCCTGCCCCTGCGTGACCAGAACGACGCGCTGGTGCTGGTCATGGGCGATCCCTTCGACAGCGACCTGCAGGCATGGGCCGAGCAGCGCGTTGCCGAGCCTTTCGGCTGGTGCCTGGCGCACCCCGCCGACGTGGCGGCGTATCTGGCACGCCACGAGGAAACGTTGCATGCCATGGATGGCCTGTTGCCCAGCGCCGACCGCGGCGCCGACGCGCACAGCGCGGCCACCGACCTGTCGTTCAAGAGCATCAGCGAAGACACCAGCCCGGTGGTCAAGCTGGTGCACTCGACGGTCTACGACGCCCTCAAAGCCTCAGTGAGCGACATTCATCTGGAAACCACGCCGGGCGGCTTGAGTATCCGCTACCGTATCGATGGTGTGCTGACCGGCGTCGCGTGTCTGGCGGGGGTGGAACTGGCAGAGCAGGTGATTTCCCGCATCAAGATCATGTCGGAACTCGACATTGCCGAACGCCGGATACCGCAGGACGGCCGCTTCAAGGTTTCGGTGCATGGCCACGAAGTGGATTTCCGCGTCTCCATCATGCCCAGCATATTCGGCGAGGACGCAGTTCTGCGCATCCTCGACAAGCAGACCCTGTCCGATCAGATCAAGGGGCTGCGCCTGGACTATCTCGGCTTCGACGCGCATACCCTGACCCAGCTGCGCCGGCTGGCCAACGAGGCCTATGGGATGCTGCTGGTGACTGGGCCCACCGGCTCGGGCAAGACCACGACGCTGTACGCGTCCATCACCGAGATCAATCACGGCCAGGACAAGATCGTCACCATCGAGGATCCTGTCGAGTACCAGTTGCCGGGCGTCCTGCAAATCCCGGTCAACGAGAAAAAGGGGCTGACCTTTGCGCGCGGCCTGCGTTCCATCCTGCGCCATGATCCCGACAAGATCATGGTCGGCGAGATCCGGGACCCCGAAACCGCGCAGATCGCGGTGCAGTCGGCGTTGACCGGCCACCTGGTGTTCACCACCGTGCATGCCAACAACGTGTTCGATGTGATCGGCCGATTCATCCACATGGGGGTGGACCCCTACAGCTTCGTTTCCGCCATGAACGGCATCATGGCGCAGCGCCTGCTGCGGGTGAGCTGCCCGCATTGCGTGGACGCGGATCAGCCCGATGCCCGCCTGCTGGCGGAATCCGGCATCTCTGCCGACCAGGCGCACGCCATGACGTTCCGTGCCGGGCACGGCTGCGGCCATTGTCGCGGCACCGGCTTCAAAGGACGCCGCGCCATCGGCGAAATCCTGTATCTGAACGACGAAATCCGCGAAGCCATCATTGCCCGCCAGCCGATCCGCGTCATTCGCGAAGCGGCCAGGCGCAACGGCACCCGCTTCCTGCGCGAGATTGCGCTTGAGATGGTAGGGCGAGGCGAGACCACCTTGAAGGAGATCAACCGTGTCACCCTGGCTGCGTGAAGAACTGCGGATCGTCTTGTGCCCGCATCAGGTGATGCTGCTGCGGGTGCGGCGGACGCTGACGATGCGCGGCCTGCGCCACACTATCCACGACCCGCAAACCGTGTCCTGCCAGGGTGCAACTGGTGCTCAGCCATGGCGTAGCGCGCTACCGGCACTGGAGGCCGCGCTGCCTTCCGCTGCCACGAGACGGAGCGCTGCGACGGTCGTCCTGTCCAACCATTTTCTGCGCTACGTTCTGGTGCCATGGCGTGCCGGGCTGGATGACGCGCAGGAGGACCTGTCCTACGCCCGCCATTGCTTCACGAAAGTGTATGGAAAGGCCGCACTGCAGTGGGAAGTGCGGCTGAGCCCTCAAGCACCGGAGATGCCCAGGGTGGCCAGCGCGGTCGACACGGATTTGCTCGATGGCCTCAGAAGCGTGTTCACCCGGACAGGCGTCGCCGCGCGATCCATACAGCCCCATCTCATGGCGGCCTTCAACAACGCCAGGGGCCACCTGCGGCAGCACAGCGCATGGCTTGCGCTGCTCGAACCCGGCCTGCTGTGTCTCGCCTTGCTGCGCAATGGGCACTGGTCACGAGTGCGCACCCTGCGGATCGAAAGGCCATGGCGCGAGGAACTGCCGCAGGCTCTCGAGCGGGAAGCTTTCCTGGCCGATGACCCGGAGGTGCCGCATGAGGTCTGGGTGGGGCGCCTGGAAGCGGGAGATCTGGTGTTTCCGGAAATCGACCCCTGGCAGTTTCATGCCCTCACCCCGGCGTCGCTGGCCGGCAACGCGCCGGCGGAAGGCCGGCATCTGGCCATGGCGACGGCGGGGTGATGCAATGCGTGCCCTGCAGCTTGATTACCAGCGTCCATGCAAGCCCGTATCGTGGCTGGGGCTGGGTGTGCTGATCGCGGCGCTGGTCGCGCTCGCCGTGCTGGGCGGCCATTACCACAGGCTGAACCAGCAGATCCGCTTCTGGGATAACAAGGCGGAACATATCGCGCGGATGTCCAATCAACGCCCGACCGGGTCGCGCCCGCTCACCGGCGAGGCAGCCCGTGTGCAGATGCTGGAAGTGAAACAGGCCAATCAGGTGGTGCGCCAGCTTGCCCTGCCCTGGAACGCCCTGTTCAAGGCAGTGGAGAGTTCGGGCGGGAAGGACATTGCCTTGCTGTCCCTGGAGCCCGATCTGCAAAAGGGCACGGTGAAGATCGGCGGGGAAGCGAAAGACTTCGGTGTTTTGCTCAATTATGTGAAGGAGCTCTCGACGCGCGAAGTGTTCGGCAGCGTCATGCTGCAGAACCACCAGATTCAACTGGACATTCCGGAAAAGCCGGTACGGTTCTCCCTGCTAGCCCATTGGAAGGGGGTTGCACCGTGATGCTTCGGTTGCCATGGCGTATGCGGCGCGAGAACGTCCACCTGGGTTTACCGGGAGCCGTGGGCGTGGGAGGGATTGCGATGTGCCTGGCCCTCTATTTCTCGACCGTGCAGCCGGCGCAGCAACGGCGGGACGCCGCGCGCCTGAACGCCCAGGCGCTGCAGTTGCGAATTGCGCAGGCGGGCCCAGGCTCGAACGCCCGGGCGCGTCCGATGGATGAACAGCTCGCCGCCTTCTACGGGAATTTCCCGAAAGAGCATGAAGCGCCCGACGCGGTCGGCAAGATCGCCGCCATTGCCCAGCGCGACGGACTCATTCTGCAACAGGCCGAGTACAAGGCGGAACGCGACACGACCGGCAAGCTGACTCGCTTCCAGGTAAGCCTCCCGCTCAAAGGAGAGTATCAAACCCTGCGCCGGTTTCTTTCCGACCTGCACGCCGAAATTCCGATCGCTTCCCTGGAACAAGTGCAGTTCGAGCGTCGCAAAGTGGGCGATTCCCAGGTCGACGCCAAGGTCCGGCTGGTCATCTATCTGGGGAAAGCGTCATGAGCGCGTGGAACTGGCGGCGTCGCACCCTGTTCGGTGCAC
This sequence comes from Ramlibacter sp., assembly GCA_035559095.1. Lineage (GTDB taxonomy): Bacteria > Pseudomonadota > Gammaproteobacteria > Burkholderiales > Burkholderiaceae_C > Ramlibacter. The sequence continues at coordinate 113 of DATMBW010000215.1, read as the reverse complement.
TGGCGATGGTCGTCGTGTTGTCAGCCGTGTCCGGAATCGGCCGGAATACGGCTGGCGAGCCGGTGGTGCCGCCGCGACCGCGCATGCCCCAGGTGACCAAGACGCCGGCGCAG
>DATMBW010000214.1:0-7410 GCA_035559095.1 Ramlibacter sp. | reverse complement strand
ATGCCTTCGAGCGTCGCGTTGAAACGGATGCCTTCGTCGACCCTGTGCATCTCGCCCACTGCGCCGGCCTCGGACGTGCGCGCCTCGACGGGCACGATCTCCTCGTCGAACAGCTGCCCCCTGGTCGCCTCGGTCGCCCGTTGATGGCTCAGCAGCGCGTAGGCGTCGAGCATGTCCTTCGACAGGTTGTATTTCTTCGCCATCATCTCCGCGCCGATGAACTGGCTGAACTCGTCGCCCGGATAGCGCGCCTGTATGGCGGGACTCATGTAAAAGCCGAAGCCGTTCTTGCGCGGCAGGCTCGATGGAAGGAACATGGGCACCCGGGACATGCTCTCCACCCCCGCAGCGATCACTACGTCCATCGCGCCGGACATCACGGCCTGCGCGGCAAAGTGCAGCGCCTGCTGGGAAGACCCGCATTGGCGGTCCACGGACGTGCCCGGCACGCTCTCGGGCAGCTTGGACGCGAGCACTGCGTTGCGTGCGACATTGGTCGCCTGCTCGCCGATCTGGCTGACGCAGCCCATGATGACGTCATCGACCAATGCGGGATCGGCGCCGGTGCGATCGACCAGCGCGTTGAGCACCTGGGCCGCCAGATCCACCGGGTGCCAGCCGGAGAGGCGCCCGCCCTTGCGGCCCCCCGCGGTCCGCGCCGCAGCCACGATAAATGCCTCAGACATCATTCCTCTCCTTTCAGGGGTTTTTCGGCGCCGGGCGAGTCCGCGTCCTTGCGCGCTCGCGCCCCAACCGCTCACGTTGGCATTGGAGATTCTGTGGAAGTCGAGCCGGCCGCGCTTCGTCCGAAGCGACGATTTAACGCAACTCCGGGCCCGGCACCGGCCGCCTCAACGCGGCGCCATCCGGATCGCGCCGTCCAGGCGCACGCTCTCGCCATTGAAGTAGCCGTTGGTGATCATCACCTCGGCCAGTGACGCGTACTCGTCCGGATCGCCAAGCCGCTTGGGAAACGGCACCGAGGCAGCCAGGGACGCCAGCACGTTCTCCGGCAAACTCCTCAATAGCGGGGTGGCAAAGATGCCGGGCAGGATCGTGTTGACGCGGATGCCCGCGTCCATCAGGTCCCGCGCGATCGGCAGCGTCATGCCGACGATACCGGCCTTGGAGGCCGAGTACGCCGCCTGCCCGACTTGCCCGTCCTGCGCTGCCACGGAAGCGGTGTTGACGATGACGCCGCGTTCGCCGTGCTCGAGGGGATCGAGACTGAGCATACCCGCAGCCGATTTGGCGATGCACCGGAAGGTGCCGAGCAGGTTGATCTGGATGATCCTTTCGAAGGCGTCGAGCGGAAAATGCTTCGGGCGGCCGGTCGCCTTGTCGATGCTGGCGGTCTTCACGGCGTTGCCCGTACCGGCGCAATTCACCAGAATCCTCTCCTGGCCGCAGGCAGAGCGTGCCTTGTTGAAAGCGGCATCCACATCGGAATCCGAGGTGACGTCGACCCTGCAGAAGACGCCGCCGATTTCGCAGGCTAGCGCCTTGCCCTGTTCCTCGTTCAAGTCGAACAGCGCGACGCGCACGCCATGCTTGGCCAGGCGGCGCGCTGTCGCGGCGCCCAGCCCCGAGGCGCCGCCGGTGACGATGGCGCAGACGGAAGAATCGAGCTTCATGGAATGGTCCTCTTCAAGTGATTAACCTCATTCGATCCGGGCATAGCCACGATCAAGGACGAGAATGCCGCGCTCCACGGCCCGGGCGCGGAATTGGATTTCGTTCCCGCTTTTCCACATCTGCGTGCGTACCGTCTCGCCCGGAAACACCTCCGGTACGTCTGCTCGACCCCGGGAAAGGCCAAGTGCTTCAGTCGGGTGTAATCGATGGCCATTCACGCGTCAGGATGTAATCCAGCGCTGCAAACATAAGCCAGAGCCAAGCGGTGCGCCTCGTCCGAAAGGACGATTCTCCGGTTCGACACCGGCCCCGCCGCCGCATGGAGCGGGTGCGGTCTTGCTATCCTTGATCGCCGTCTCGATAATGCACAGGATGGGATCGACAACAGTGGCGCCAAGTCCGCTGACGTGCTCCCGAGGGGACATTTGCCCGTTTCCAGCTTCCCTGGAGACCCGGAAGATTCGATGCTCGAAGTCATTCCTCAAGCGCAGGAACCGCGCCTGTTCGCCAAGTTGAATCCGCCGGCGGCGACTGCCGCGCAGGTGCAGAGAGCGACCGTATGGGAGGCGGTGCGCTGCGCTCCGCTTGCCCAACTGATCCTGGTGCGTGCGCCGGCGGGCTTCGGCAAGACGACCGCCATGGCACAGATCAGGACCCGAATGGAGGAAAACGGCGTTGTCACCTCGTGGCTGACGCTGGACAACGCCGATAACGACGCGTCACGCTTCCTGGAAGGCCTGGCCGCGGCCATCGACAAGATCACCCGGGACGACAGCTCGACAGGCGCCGCTCCTTCGCCGACGCAGTCGGAGCTCAGCCTGGTCGATCGCCTGGTGGCCCACCCGTCGCCGTTCGCCCTGTTCCTGGATGATTTCCAGCACATCCACGAGCCCGCCGTCCTCGGTCTGATGCGACAGATCATCGAGCACCTGCCCCGCCGCGGGCAGATTGTCATCGGATCGCGCAGTCTCCCCGACCTGGGCCTGGGCCGGCTGCGTGCCCGGGGCCAACTTCTCGAAATCTATTCGGATGTCCTGCGCTTTTCCCTGGCCGAGACCGCGGAATTCTTCAACGAGCGCCGGGGCCTGCCGCTGCAGCCGGAGGATCTGTCACGCCTGCAGAGCAAGACCGAGGGCTGGGTCGCGGCGCTGTGGCTCGTCTCCGTGGCATTGGAGCGGCGGGAAGCACGCACAGAATTCATCACCCGCTTTTCGGGGACGGATCTGTCGGTCGCCGACTATCTGGCCAATGACGTCGTGGGCAGCCAATCGCAGCACGTGCGCGATTTCCTGCTTCGCACGAGCATACTGCGGCACCTCAATGCGCCCTTGTGCGATGCGCTGATGGACCGCAACGACAGCGCGCTGATGCTCAAGCAGATCGAGGCGTCGAATCTTTTTCTCGGGCCCATCGAAGCCGAGGACGGCACCTATCGCTATCACAGCCTGTTCGCCAGCTTCCTGCGCGGAGAGCTTGCCCGCGAGAGGCCCGGCGAGATCCCGGAGCTGCACCGGCGCGCTTCGCTCTGGTACGAAGCGCAGGGGCGGGAAGTGCCCGCCATCGATCATGCGCTGGGCGCCAAGGACTACGAGCACGCGCTGCGCCTGCTTTCGCTTCACGCGGACGACCTGCTCGGCCAGGGCCGCATGCGCCTGCTTCAGCGCTGGTTCGCCAGCCTTCCCGACGACGTCCTGGGACGCTACCCGCTCCTGCAGCCCGCCTACCTGTGGGCCCAGTGCTTCACCCGCGGCCCGTGGGAAGCCATGGCGCTGCTCGAACACATGGAATGCCGCGAGATGGACGATCCCGACGTGAAAGCGCATGTGCTGGCGCTGCGACCGGTGCTGCTTTCGATGATGGATCGGCACGAGGAGGCCGCCGAGGTCGGGCGGGAACGGCTGCTGCACCTGCCGACGGGCAAGAGCTTCCCCAACGCTGTGATGACCAACGCGATGGCATATGTGTTTTCGGTCACCGGCCAATACGACGAGGCGCGCAGGCTGCTGGACGCCGCGCGCCGCACCCAGAGCGAGCGGGTGAGTGCATTCAACATGATGTACTCCGAGTCCGTCGAGGGAATCATCGACCTGCAGGAAGGCCGGATGCGTCAGGCAACGGCGCGGTTTCGCATGGCCGTCAGCGCCACGCGCGCGTCCACTTACGCCTATACCAACGGCAACGCCTGGGCCGGGGTGCTGTTCGCGAGCGCCCTGTACGAGGCGAACGAGTGCGATCAGGCCGAGCGCCTGTTGCACGTCTACATGCCGCTTGCCGAAGACGTTGGATTGGTGGACCACATGATCAGCGGACACGTCATGCTGTCGCGCATCGCGTTCTACCGTGGCGATGTGGACCGCGCCTGGCAGGCGCTGACCGAACTGGAATACCTCGGCCACCGGCGCCGCCTGCCGCGCCTGGTTGTCAGTGCCAAGCTGGAACGTTCGCGCGTGCTGCTGTTGCAGGGTTACACCCATGCATCGCGGGAAGAACTGGATAGAGCCGGTGAGCGCGAGATCTGGCAGTGGGTCCGCGGCCTGCGGCTCCTGGCCAACGACCTGGACTACCCCGAGCTGGCCCAGCTCAGACTGGAGATCTTTTCAGGCCATGCCGCGAAGGCCTTGCCGGCGCTCGAACGGGAAATCGCACAGGCTACGGCATCCGCGCGGCATCGGCGCGTGCTCAAGCTGCGCATCCTGCACAGCCTGGCCCTGGATTGCAGCGGAAATGAGGCCGCGGCGCTGGCCGAGCTGGGCGACGTGCTGCACACCACCTGCGCCGAGGGTTTCGTGCGGCTGATCATCGACGAAGGCGACCGCGTGGGCGCCTTGGTCCACCGGTATGAAGCGCTGGGACGAGGGCCAGGTTCCCGACCTCGCGACCCAATTTTCACGGAGTACCTGCACCGCCTGCTGCAAGGGTTCGGTCCTGGCCTGGCGGAAGCGGAGCCTGCGATGCCGGCGGTGCCGGCGGTGCCAGCGGGCAACGCGGCACGGCCGGAACCGCTGACGCGCAAGGAAATCCGCATTCTCCAGCTCCTTGCCGAGGGCTACTCGAACAGCGCCATGGCCGAAAAGGTGTTCGTGTCCGACAGCACGGTGCGGACCCATTTGCGCAATATCAGCGCCAAGCTGGGCGCCAACAACCGCACCCAGGCCGTCGCCATGGCACGCCGATCCGGCCTCATCCGCTGAGCGGGCGAACTCCCTGGATCATCAATACAGGGTATAGCCGCCGTCGATGACGAAGGTATCGCCCGTGTGATAACTCGATGCGGAACTCATCGCATACACCGCAATCCCGCCGAAATCGGCACCTTCGCCCCATCGGCGCAGGGGGATGCGGGACATGACGGCGGCCTCGAACCGCTCATCCGACGTGAGCGCCCTGGTCATGTCGGTTTCGATCCAGCCGGGCAGGATGCAATGGGCCCGGATGCCGTGGCGCGCGTACTCGACCGCCAGCCCGCGAATCATGCCGATCAAGCCGGACTTGGTGGCCGCGTAGTGCTCGCTGCGCTGGGATCCGTGCAACGCGGCGACCGATGCGGTACCGACCAACACGCCTGCGCCGCCACGCTGCACCATGTGGCGGACAGCGGCACGAAACGTGTAGAAGGCGCCGTCCAGATTGACACGGAGCACCCGATGCCACTCCTGCGAGCTCATCTCGCCGAACGACTTCACGCCCGCCGGGGCGATTCCGGCATTGGCGAAGCACCCGTCTACCCGCCCCAGGACCGACAACGTCTCGGCAAACGCCGCCGCCACCGCGGCCTCGTCACCCACGTCGCATTCCAATGCGAGCACCCGGCGCCCCGTCATCGCCAGGCGGTCGCGCGCCGCCGCGTTCTTGCCGCTGTTCGTTCCCCAGATGGCAATATCCGCGCCGGCCAGCGCCAGCGCCTGCGCGATGCCCAGCCCGATTCCGCTGTTGCCGCCGGTGACCAGCGCCACCTGGCCCGTCAAGTCGAAAGCGCTGTAGGTCATGTATCGCCCTGTTCGCCGGATCCCGCTGGCCTGCCTATAACATCTTGCGGTCGTCGAGCCCCAGCGAGCGGCCGATGATTTCCTTCATGATCTCCGAGGATCCGGCGAAGATGCGCGAGACGCGCGCGTCGGTGTACATGCGGCAGATCCGGTACTCCTGCATGTAGCCCGCACCCCCGTGCAGCTGCACGCCTTCGTCCAACACGCGGTTTTCAAGCTCCGAGGTGAGCAGCTTGATCTCCGCGGCCGTCTCCGGCAGCAGACGGCCGGCGTTGTGCTCGAGCACCGCCTGGTCGACGAAGACTTGCAGCGCGTCCAGCTGCGCGCGCAACTCCGCCATCTTGAAGCGCGAATTCTGGAAAGCGCCGATCGGCTTGCCGAAAGCGCGCCGTTCCTTGATGTACTCCAGCGTCAAGTCGAAGCCCACCTGGGCGTGGGCGAGCGAGCCGACCGACGAAATCAAGCGTTCCTCCACCAGATTCTGGGCAAGGTACTTGAAACCCATGGCCGGGTCGCCCAGGATGTTGGCCTTGGGCACCTTGACATTGTCAAAAAACAGTTCGGCGGTGTCCTGCGCCTGCAGCCCCATCTTTTCGAGCTTGCGGCCGCGTTCGAAGCCGGGCATGCCCCGCTCGACCAGCAACAGGCCGAGGCCGTGACGGCTGTCGGGCACGGTGCGCGCGGCCACGATGAACACGTCGCCTTGAATGCCGTTGGAAATGTAGGTCTTGGCGCCGTTGAGCAGCCAGTGGTCGCCCTTGTCCTCGGCCCGCGTCTTCATGCCGGTGAGATCCGAGCCGGCGCCCGACTCGGTCATCGCGATGCCGAGAATAGTCTCCCCGCTGGCGCACTTGGGCAGGAAGCGCGCCTTCTGATCCTCGTTGCCCAGCCGGCCGATGTAGGGGGCAACCAGGCGCGAATGCAGGATGTGATAGAAACAGATGTCGCCGTGGCGCACGTTCTCCTCGGAGAGGATCTGCTCGTAGCGGAAGTCGGTGACGCCCGCTCCGCCGTACTGTTCGTCGGCCCACATCAGCAGATAACCCTGTCCGCCGGCCTTGACGAAGGCCTCGCGATCCACGAATCCCTGCCGGCGCCAGCGTTCAGCGTTGGCGCCGATTTCCCGTTGGAAGAACCGGCGGGCCGACTCCCTGAAGATGTCGTGGTCGTGCTCGAAAATCAGTCTTCGCATCGGGCGGCTTCAGATGGCGCCCACTGCCTTCAGCTCAGCGACCTGCTCGCTGGAAATACCCCAGTCGCGCAGTATTGCCTCGCTGTGCGCGCCGGGAGCCGGCGCCGGCGCGCCGGGGACGGCGGCCGGGGTTCGGCTGAAGCGCGGCGCAGGTGCCGGCTGCAGGACCCCGTCGATGGTGAGAAAGGTCTCTCGCGCCCGGTTGTGCTTGTGCTGGGGCGCCTCGTCCCAATCCAGCACGGGAGCAAAACATACATCCGTTCCTTCCAGCAGCGCGCACCATTCCTGGCGCGTCTTGGTCCTGAACACGTCCGCCAGCCGATTCTTGAGCATAGGCCAGGAGTGCTTGTCCAGCTGGGATTCGAACGCGGGGTCGGCGATCCCGCACAGCTCGAGCAGCAGGGCGTAGAACTGCGGTTCGATGGAGCCGATGCTGATGAATTTGCCGTCGGCACAGGCATAGGCGCCGTAGAAGTGAGCCCCGCCGTCAAGGAGGTTCTCGCCCCGCTGGTTGTTCCACACGCCGGCAGCTTTCAGGCCGTAAATGATCGACGACAGCAACGCCGTGCCGTCGGTCATGGCGACATCGACCACCTG
>DATMBW010000213.1:0-2841 GCA_035559095.1 Ramlibacter sp. | reverse complement strand
CCAGCCCGAACAGCACCGCCACCAGCACCACCAGCGACTGGGCGCCGTTGGTGGGCAGCAGGAACAGCACCGACTTGTGCAGGTTGTCGTGGATCCGCCTGCCCTCCTCGACGGCGTACTCGATGGTGGCGAAGTTGTCATCGGCGAGGACGATCTCGGCCGCCTCCTTGGTGGCCTCCGTGCCCTTGATGCCCATTGCGACCCCCACATCGGCCCGCTTCAGCGCCGGCGCATCGTTGACGCCGTCGCCGGTCATCGCCACCACGTGGCCGCGCTTCTTGAGCGCCTCGACGATGCGCGTCTTGTGCTGCGGCGAAACGCGGCAGCACACGTCGAGCCGGTCGGCCTGCGCCGCCAGCTCCTCGTCGCTCATGCGGTCCAGCTCGGCGCCGGTCAGCACCAGCCCGCCGGGCGTAAGCAGGCCGATGTCGCGGGCGATGGCCTGCGCCGTGTCCTTGTAGTCGCCCGTCACCATGATGCTCTTGAGCCCGGCGGCGCGCGAGACCTTCAGCGCTTCCACCACCTCGGGGCGGGGCGGGTCGATCATGCCCAGCAGGCCGACGAAGACCAGGTCGTGTTCCACCGTGGCCGGCTCCACCTTGTCGGGTACTTCGTCGAGCCGGCGATACGCCACAGCCAGCACGCGCAGCGCATGGCCGGCCATGTCGCGGTTCTGCGCGAGGATCGCCTCGCGCATCGACGGCGTGAGTGCCACGGCGTTGCCGCTCTCCAGGCCTTGCGTGCAAAGGTCCAGCACGACATCCGGAGCGCCCTTGACGAACGCGATCACCGCGGGCTCGGCGCCGCCGCGGCGATGGATGGTGCTCATGCGCTTGCGGTCCGAATCGAACGGAATCTCCTGCACGCGCGGCCACGTCGCCTCCAGGTCCTCGCGCTGGTAGCCTGCCTTCACAGCCGCCACGGCCATGGCAGCTTCCGTCGGGTCGCCGATGATGCGCCACGCGACCTGCCCCTGCGCATCGCAGCTCTCCTCGAGCCGGGCGTCGTTGCACAGCATCGCGCCCTCCAGCAGTAGCGACGCGTCGGCGTGGCTGCGCGGATCGAACGGATGCTGATCGTTGAAGAACTGGCCGGTGGGCGCATAGCCCTCGCCCGTGATGCGCAGCTTCCGGCCGCCGGTCCAGGCCCGCACCACGGTCATCTCGTTCTGCGTGAGCGTGCCGGTCTTGTCCGAGCACACCACGGTGGCGCAGCCCAGTGTCTCCACCGCCGGCAGCTTGCGGATGAGCGCGTGGTGCTTGATCATGCGCTGCATGCCCAGGGCCAGGCAGATGGTCACGATCGCCGGCAGCCCCTCGGGCACCGCCGCGATCGCCAGGCTCACCGCCGTCATGAACAGGTTGACGATGTCCTTCCTCTCGGCCTGCAGGTAAGCCACAAAGCCGTTCTGGAACGCGTCCGCGAGGTGCGTGTCGCGAAACAGCCCATAAATGAACACCACCGCGCAGATGGCCAGGCAGGCTGTGCCCAGGACCTTGCCCAGATGGGCCAGCTTGGCCTGCAGCGGCGTTTGCTCGGTTTCGAACGATTGCAGCATCTCGGCGATCAGCCCGATCTGGGTGTTCATGCCGGTGGCGGTGACCAGTCCACGTCCGCGCCCGTACGTGACCACGGTGCCCATGAACGCCGTGTTCGCGCGGTCGCCTAGCGGGATGTCCTTGTCCAGCACGACCCCGGCGTTCTTTTCCACCGGCACCGATTCGCCGGTGAGCGAGGCTTCCTCGATCTTGAGGTTGACGCTTTGCACCAGCCGCAGGTCCGCCGGAACGAAGTTCCCGGCCTCCAGCAGCACGATGTCGCCGGCGACAAGATCGCGGCCCGCGACGTGGATCTGGTGGCCGTCGCGAATCACGGTGGCGTTCGGCGCGGCCATCTTCTTGAGCGCCGCCAGCGCCTGTTCGGCCTTGGATTCCTGGAACACGCCCACCACCGCGTTCAAGGCCACGATGAACATGATCGCGATCGAATCGATGTATTCACCCAGTGCCAGCGAAACCGCCGCCGCGATCACCAGGATGATGACCAGGTAGTTATTGAACTGGTCCCACAGCAGCGCGAGAAATCCGGGCTGTGGACGCTCCTGCAGTTCATTGGCGCCGTGCTGGCGCAGGCGCGCCTCGGCTTCCTGCTGAGTCAGGCCGAGTTCCAGGTGGGTCTGGAAGTCACTGACGAGCTGCTCGACGGGTTGACCGTGCGAATCCCTGTTATGCATCGTTGTCTCCGGGCAGTTGCGCGTGGATGAAACCAGTATGGGTCGGACGAGCCGCGAAGAAAATTTGAACGTTGTGACGCACAGGTTCACGAATGCGGAATGGGCTGATCAAAACCTGAATCGAACCTTCACGATTCGTGAACCATTGGCTCGTTGACGCGGCCTGCGCGCCGTGCTACAAATAAACCGTCCGGCTGTAACCGGACATCCCTCCAAAGGGGAGTAGCTTCGGCGGCCTTCGGGCTGTCGTGCGGCGATCGTCAAGACGGGCATGAGCCCCGGTCGCGGCGGCATGGCGCAAGCAGTGCGAGCAAGACCTTTGCCTGAACGGGTGAAGGTGTCCAATTCCGGCGGCCTTCACCCCGAGGTGAAGGCCGCTGCGCATTTGGCAGCGGTCATGGCAGCGTTTGCTAGGGAGCACGCCATGACGCAAGGAAACATTGGACGGTACCTGAAACACGGGACGCTGCCGCAATTGCGCCTCTTCGAGGCGAGCGTGCGGCTTGGCAGCCTGGCGCGCGCCGCCGAGGAACTGCACATGGCGCCCCCGACGGCCACCGCGCAGATCAAGAAGCTCACCGAGACGGTCGGTCTGCCGCTGCTGGAAC
>DATMBW010000212.1:0-14342 GCA_035559095.1 Ramlibacter sp. | reverse complement strand
TTCACTGCGATGGCGCAAGACCCCGTGCTGGCGCGCGTCAAGCGCATTGCCGAACCCTGGGATGTGGGCCGCGGGGGCTACCAGGTCGGAGCCTTCCCGAGCGGATGGCAGGAATGGAACGACCGCTTCCGCGACACTGCGCGGTCCTACTGGCTGGCACACCACTGCACCCCGGGGCAGCTGGCGCGGCGCATGACCGGCTCCAACGACCTGTTCCACCACCATGGGCGCGGCCCGCTGGCCAGCATCAACATGGTGACCGCGCACGACGGCTTCACCCTGGCCGACCTCACGGCCTACCGGCATCGCCACAACGAAGCCAACGGCGAACACAACCGCGACGGCCACGGCCACAACTGCAGCGCCAACGCGGGCGTCGAGGGCCCGAGCCAGAACCCGGCGGTGCTGCGCCAGCGCGCCGCCTGGCGACGGGCCCTGCTGGCCACGCTGTTCCTGGCCCAGGGCACGCCCCAGCTGCTGGCCGGCGACGAACTGGGCAACAGCCAGCAAGGCAACAACAACGCCTACTGCCAGGACAACGCGACCGGCTGGCTCGATTGGGCGCAGGCCGACGAGGCGCTGATCTCCCTGGTCTGCGCGCTGACGGCGCTGCGAAGGCGCCATCCCGGGCTGCGCCACCCGCGCTGGTTCGAGGACAGCGACATCGCCTGGCTGCGTCCCGATGGGCTTGCGATGTCCCAACAGGATTGGGACGCTTCCCGGGAGCGCAGCTTTGCCTATGTGATCGAAGTGGGCGAAGGCCCGCATGCCGCCACGGAGCGGGTCATGGTGCTGCTGCATCCCGGCCAGTCGGTTCTCCCGTTCGTGCTGCCCGCGGGATCGTGGCGCGTCGCACTCGACACCGGGACGCCCGAATGGGACGAGCGGCGAACGCTCGACCAGCGCTGCGAGCTGGCGGGCCCGGCGGTCTGCGTCCTGATCCAGAGCATCGACGAGCCCGGTCCGGGCGCATCCGCATGACAGCCACCGCCCCGCCGCTTTTCGATGCGCGCAGCAGCGGCGTGCTGCTGCATCCCACGTCGCTGCCCGGACCGCACGGCTGCGGCGACTTCGGCCCCGCGGCCTACCACTTCGTGGACTGGCTGGCGGCGGCAGGGCAGTCCCTATGGCAGGTGCTGCCGCTCAATCCGGTGGGCCACGGCAACTCGCCCTACCAGAGTGTTTCCACGTTCGCCGGCAGCCCCCTTTTGGTGGACCTGGGCGAACTGGTGGAGCGTGGCTGGCTGGGCTCGATCCCCGACCCGGGCTTCGAGCGCACCCGCAGCGACTACGCGCGTTTTGCTCCGTGGCGCATGGCGCTATTGCGCGAGGCGTGGCGGCAATTCAGCGCGCACGCCGGCGACGCCGACCACAGGCAGTTGGAAAAATTTCACCGGCAGCAAAGCCATTGGCTGGATGACTACGCCCTGTTCATGGTCCTCGATGAACGTTATGGCGCGCCGTGGAACCTCTGGCCCACCGAGTTCGCCCGGCGCGAGGACGCGGCCCTGCGCCGCCTGCGCGAAGAGGCTGGGCCGCAGATCGGCTTCTGGTGTTTCGTGCAATGGCAGTTCATGCGGCAGTGGCTGCGGCTGCGCAGTCATGCGCACGGGCGGGGCGTGCGCATCGTCGGCGATGCGCCCATCTTCGTCGCGCACCACTCGGCGGACGTCTGGGCCAACGCCGCGCAGTACCTGTTGGACCCGCGGGGCGAGCCCACGGTGGTGGCCGGCGTGCCGCCCGACTATTTCAGCGCCACCGGCCAGCGCTGGGGCAACCCCCTGTACGACTGGGCGCTGATGCGTTCCGACGGCTATGGCTGGTGGCATGCCCGCCTGGCGCATCTGGTGCGTTGTTTCGATGCCGTGCGGCTCGACCACTTCCGCGGCTTCGAGGGCTACTGGGAAGTGCCGGCCCATGAGGAGCATGCGGTCAACGGCCATTGGCGCCCCGGTCCCGGCCGCGCCTTCTTCGACGCGCTGCACGCCGCGCTCGGCCCACTGCCCCTGATCGCGGAAGACCTGGGGGTGATCACGCCGGCCGTGAACAAACTGCGCATCGCCTGCGGCTTTCCAGGCATGCGCGTGCTGCAGTTCGCTTTCGCCGACACGCCCGCCAACCCTTATCTTCCGCACAACTACCTGCCGCGGACCGTGGCCTACACCGGCACCCACGACAACGACACCACGGTGGGATGGTGGCAGCAGCTGGGCGGGCACGAGCGCGAGGTGGTGCGCCGCTACCTGGGGCCGGATGCGGATGCCGCAATCCACTGGTCCATGATGCGGGCGTTGTCGCAATCGGTGGCCAACACCGTCATCTATCCGTTCCAGGATGTGCTGGGCCTGGACGGAACCCATCGCATGAATGTCCCGGGCCTTTCGGGGGCGTGCTGGGAATGGCGCTTCGAATGGCACCAGGTGGGTGATGCCCCGGCTGCCCAGCTCGCCGCCATGACGCAAGCCCATGGACGCGCCCTTCGACCCGTTTGATCGATGTTCCGACCCTTGGCCGCAAAGAGACTTCAATCATGGAAACACAAAACCCACTCCAGCTTGCCCGCAGAACCATGGCCCTGGTGCTCGCCGGCGGCCGCGGCTCGCGCCTGGCGCATCTGACCGACTACCGCGCGAAACCGGCCGTGTACTTCGGGGGCAAGTTCCGCATTGTCGACTTCGCGCTGTCGAACTGCCTGAACTCCGGCGTCAAGCGCATCGGCGTGCTCACCCAGTACAAGTCGCACAGCCTGCTGCGCCACCTGCAACGCGGCTGGTCGTTCCTGCGCAACGAGTTCAACGAGTTCGTCGACCTGCTGCCGGCGCAGCAGCGCGTGAACGAGGAGTCCTGGTACCGCGGCACGGCCGATGCGATCTACCAGAACCTGGACATCCTGTCGGGCCATAACCCCAGGTACCTGCTGGTGCTGGCCGGCGACCACGTATACAAGATGGATTACGCCAGGCTGATCGCGGACCACGTGGCGATGGACGCGCGCTGCACCGTGGCCTGCATCGAGGTGCCGTTGTCGGAGGCCAGCGCTTTCGGCGTGATGCACGTGGATCTCCAGCGCCGCATCGTGGACTTCCTGGAGAAGCCCGCCGAACCGCCGTCCATGCCCGGCAAGCCCGACCGCGCGCTGGCCAGCATGGGCGTGTATGTCTTCGACGCCGACTACCTGTACGACGCGCTGCGGCGGGACAGCGCCAACCCGGCGTCGAGCCATGATTTCGGCAAGGACGTGATCCCTTCCGTCGTGGCGCAGGGGCATGCGATGGCGCATCCGTTCGAGATGTCCTGCGTGCGCAGCACCCCGGGCGCACCTTCCTACTGGCGTGACGTGGGGACGGTGGACGCCTATTGGCAGGCCAACCTGGATTTGACGGACAAGCTGCCCGAACTCGACATGTACGATGCCGAATGGCCGATCTGGACCTACCAGGAGCAATTGCCGCCCGCCAAGTTCGTCCATGACGAGGAAGGCCGGCGCGGCCATGCGATCGACACCCTGGTCTCGGGCGGCTGCATCATCTCCGGCGCGCGGGTGCGCCGCTCGGTCCTTTTTTCCAGCGTGCACATCCATTCGTACGCCTCGGTCGAAGAGTCCGTCCTGTTGCCCCAGGTGGACGTGGGCGAGCGGTGCGAATTGCGCCGCGTCGTGATCGACAAGGCCTGCCGCATCCCGGCCGGCATGCGCATCGGCTTCGACGACGGCGAGGATGCCCGGCGCTTCCATCGCACGGAACAGGGTGTGGTGCTGGTGACCCGCAACATGCTGCAGGCACTGGAAACCCAGGGAGCCTGAGGCGGGCATGAAAGTCCTCTATGTCTGCACGGAACTGTTTCCGCTGCTCAAGACGGGCGGCCTGGGCGATGTCGGCGCAGCCCTGCCGCCGGCCCTGCGCGATGCCGGTTGCGATGTGCGGGTGCTGCTGCCCGGCTTCCCGGGCATCCGCGCGGGCGTGGGCCGAAGCCGGCTGCCGCATGCCTCCCCGTTGGCGCTGCCCGACGGCGACGGCCCCCGCCTGGCCACCCTGGGCTTGACGCAACCGCCGTCGCTGCGCCCGGCCACCTTGCCGGCCAGCGGCCTGGCCGCCTACGTCCTGGACGTCCGCGCGTTGTTCGACCGGCCCGGCAACCCCTACCAGGATGCACACGGCGACAACGGGATCCGCTTTGCCTTGCTGGGATGGGCGGCGGCCTGCCTGGGGCTTGGCCTGGACCCGTCGTGGCAGCCCGATGTCGTGCACTGCCACGACTGGCACACCGGCCTGGCCCCGCTGTACCTGCGGCAGATGGCGCCGTCCGGCCCGCCACCGGCCGCGACCGTGTTCACCGTCCACAACCTGGCGTACCAGGGGACCTTCGCGCGTTCGCTGTTCGGGCAACTGGGCCTTCCCGATGCGCTGTTCGGCATCGACGGCATCGAGTTCTGGGGCCAGGTGTCGTTCATGAAGGCGGGCCTGCAGTTCGCCGACCGCATCACCACCGTGAGCCCGACCTATGCGCGCGAGATTCTCGACGCGGAACAGGGCTGCGGCCTCGATGGCGTGCTGCGCGCCCGGTCGGGGGTCGTCTCGGGCATTCTCAATGGCGTCGACTACGCGCTGTGGAACCCCGCGCACGATGCCGTGCTGGCCCATCCGTACGACTGGGACCACCTGGAGGGCAAAGGCCTGGCCAAGGCGCAGCTTCAACGGAAGACCGGTTTGCAGGTGCGCCCCGAGGCGATGGTGTTCGGCGTCGTGAGCCGCCTGACCGAACAGAAGGGCCTGAACCTGGTCGAAGCCGTCTCGAACGAGGTGGTGGACATGGGCGGCCAGCTCGCCATCCTGGGAGCGGGCGATGCGCCGCTGGAGCGCGCCTTCCTCCGCGCGGCCGAAAGGTATGCGGGGCGGGTCGCGGTGCACATCGGCTATGACGAGTCGCTCGCTCACCACATCATGGCGGGCGCGGACGCGATCGTCGTACCCTCGCGGTTCGAGCCCTGCGGTTTGACGCAGCTCTACGGCCTGCGTTACGGCGCCCTGCCCCTGGTCCACCGGGTCGGCGGCCTGGCCGACACGGTGGTCGATGCCACCGCGCGGAACCTGGAAGACGGGCGCGCCACCGGCTTTGCATTCGAAGAGTTCAGCGCACAAGGGCTGCGGGCCGCCATGCGGCGCGCCTTCGACCTGCATGCGCGGCCCGGCGCATGGGCGAGAGTCCAGCGAACCGCCATGCGGCAGCGCTTCGACTGGCGCGAGGCTGCGGCTCAATACATTTCCCTGTATCGTTCACTCAAGCCCCCGCGTGGCGCCGCTGGTGAACCCAACGGCGCCGCGCATCCATCCTGAAACCACTGGCCCGCCGTGAATCACATATTCGCCGACAACGAAACGCCCACCAACACGGTGGAAGCCCTGCGCCGCTCGATCATGGAGCGGCTGGTCTATTCCGTCGGGAAGGACCTGGAGACGGCCACGCAGCGCGACTGGATGTTCGCCGTCTTCCATGCCGTGCGCGACCGCATCGTGAAGCGCTGGCGCGAGACGCTGCAGCAGTCCCGTGAGCAGAACACCAAGCGGGTCTATTACCTTTCGATGGAGTACCTGACAGGCCGGGCCCTGGTGAACGCCCTGCTCGCCACCGATCTTTACGACGCCGTCAGGCAGGCCTGCACGCAGCTGGGCGCCGACTTCGATGCACTCATCGATGTCGAGCACGACCCCGCGCTGGGCAATGGCGGCCTGGGCCGGCTGGCGGCCTGTTTCCTGGACTCCATCGCCACGATCGGCCTGCCCGGACTGGGCTATGGGATCCGCTACGAGTACGGCATGTTCAGGCAGCGGATCGTGAACGGGCGCCAGGCCGAGGAGCCCGACTCCTGGCTGGTCGACGGCAACCCGTGGGAGTTCATGCGTCCCGAGCTGTGCTACACGGTGCGTTTCGGCGGCCGGCTCACTTCCGATGAGAACGACGTGGTGAATTGGGTGGACACGGAGGAGGTGATCGCCACCGCCTACGACAACGGTGTTCCGGGCTATGGCCTGGCCAGTGTGGCCACGATGCGGCTGTGGTCCGCACGCGCCAGCTCGCACATCAATCTCGAGGCTTTCAACCGTGGCGACTACATGCTCGCCGTGGAAGACAAGACCCGGTCCGAGAACGTCTCGCGCGTGCTCTACCCCGAGGACAGCACGGAGCACGGCAAGGAACTGCGCCTGCGGCAGGAGTATTTCTTCGTCAGCGCATCGATGCAGGACATCCTGCGCCGCTACCTCAGGAGGCACGGCAATTTCGACGCCCTCCCCGACAAGGTATCCATCCACCTGAACGACACCCACCCCGCCCTGGCCATTCCCGAGCTGATGCGCCTGCTGATCGACGAGCATCGGCTGCAGTGGGACGATGCCTGGTCACTGTGCACACGAATCTTCTCGTACACCAACCACACCCTGATGGAGGAAGCGCTGGAGACCTGGACGGTGGACATCATGGGCCGCCTGCTGCCGCGCCACCTGCGCATCATCTTCGACATCAATTCGCGTTTCCTGGCCAGCGTGCATGCCAGGCATGCGGACGACCCGGCCCTGCTGGGCCGTATCTCGCTGGTCGACGAGCGGGGCGAGCGTCGCGTTCGCATGGCCTACCTGTCGGTGCTGGCCAGCCACAAGGTCAACGGCGTGTCGCGCCTGCACAGCGACCTGATCGCGCGCACCATCTTTGCCGACTTCGCGCGGCTCTTTCCGGACCGCTTCTGCAACAAGACCAACGGCATTACGCCACGTCGCTGGCTCGCGCAGGCCAACCCGCCCCTGTCCGCGCTGATCGACACGCGCATCGGGCCGGACTGGCGGCTCCATCTGGACCAGCTCGGCCAGTTGCGCCCGCTGGCCGAGGAGGACGAGTTCAGGAGCGCATTTCGCCTCGCCAAGCAGCAGAACAAGCAGCGGCTGATCAAGTACGTCGCCGACCATCTGCACGGGCCGAAGCTCGATGCGCAAAGCCTGTTCGATGTCCAGGTCAAGCGCATGCACGAGTACAAGCGCCAGCTGCTCAACGTCCTGCACGTGATCACGCGGTACCACCGCATCCTCGACCAGCCCAAGGCCAACTGGGTCCCCCGCACTGTGGTTTTCGCGGGCAAGGCGGCTTCGGCCTACTACATGGCCAAGCTGGTGATCCGGCTCATCAACGACGTCGCCCGTGTCGTCAACGCCGACCCGGTGGTGGGCGGCCGGCTGAAGGTCGTGTTCCTGCCCGACTACCGGGTGTCGCTGGCCGAGATCGTCATCCCCGCGGCCGACCTGTCCGAGCAGATTTCCACCGCGGGGACGGAGGCCTCGGGCACCGGCAACATGAAGCTGGCCCTCAACGGCGCGCTCACCATCGGCACCTGGGACGGCGCCAACATCGAGATCGCCGAGGAGGTCGGGCTGGACAACATCTTCATTTTCGGCAACCGCACCGAGCAGGTGGAAGCGCTGCGCGCCAATGGCTACCAGCCGCGGGCCTACTACGAGGGCAACTTCGACCTGAAGTACGCCATCGACCGGCTGGCCGACGGCGCGTTCTCGCGGGATGAACCGGGCCGCTATGCGGATGTGGTGCGCAGCCTGCTCGAGTCGGACTACTACCTGCTGTTGGCCGACTACGCCGATTACGTGGCCACGCAGGAGAAGGTCGACGAGTGCTACCGCCAACCCATGGACTGGACGCGGCGCAGCATCCTGAACGTGGCCGGGATGGGCCGGTTCTCGTCGGACCGCACGATCCAGGAGTACGCGTCGGAGATCTGGGGCGTGGCACCCCTGGCATTCGGCTCTTCCTAACGTTCCATCGCAGCCTTCAGCTTGCCCAGCGCCTGTTCCCACTGGCGCCCGATGACTTCGAGCGAGCGGCGTGCCTCTTCGAGCTGCGCCGGGTCGAACTGCCACAGGCGCTCACGCCCCACCTTCAAGTCCCTGACCAGCCCCGCGTCGGCCAGCACCTGAAGATGCCGGGTGACGGCCTGGCGGGTGATCTGCGTATTGGCGGTGAGCTGCGCGATCGAGAACGCGCCGCCCGCGCACAGCACCGCGATGAGGCGCAGGCGCGTCCTGTCACCCAGCGCGAAGAAGACGGGCGCGAGTTCGGGCGCCGGCTGCCCGGCCGCCTTGCTAGCGCGTGGCGGCATGGCGCTGGATGTTCCGCAGCTGCGCCTCCCAGCCGCCGCTGTTCATGCGGAAAGCTTCCTGGCGCCGCTGCGGCGGCACGTTGTCGAAGCCGGACTCGACCACCGTGAGCAGCGTGCCCTCGCCGGCGTCCTTGAGCGTGAAGGTCACCAGCGTGGGCTGCTCCTTCGCGTAGTCGATTTTCGGATCGACGGCGTAGGGATGCCAGCGGTACGCCAGCAGCTTCTCGGGCTCGACGCGGTCGACGACCACGTCGAACATGACGTGCCTGTAGCCTTCGATCGTGATGGGTCCCTTCGCGCGCTGTCCGGGCGCGAACGCCTGGCCCTTGAGGTCGGCGCCGAACCAGTTGCCGAATTCCTCGGCGTTGGACAGGGCGCGCCACACGCGCGAGCGCGGGGCGTCGATCTGGATGCTGCGTTCGATGCGATCGGTTTCGGTAACGGTGGTGGTCGGCATGGTGTGCTCCTGTCGGAAATGATATGCAACGTAGTTGTTGCATTATGGCGGGAGCCAGGAAAAACGCAACCTCTTCGTTGCGTAACGGTTGGTACCTTGTACCTGTCATTGCCCGGACCTGATCCGGGGACAGCCCACCTCTAGCCGACGCTGGGTATGAACATGTAGCCGGCGTTGCGCACGGTCCGGATGCAGCGCGGCTCGCCCGACGGATCGGGTTCGACCTTGCGGCGCAGCCGGCCGATGCGGATGTCGATCGAGCGGTCGAACGGCTCCCACTCGCGGTTGCGCGTATGCAGCAGAAGCTGGTCGCGCGACAGCACGCGGTTCGGGTTGGCCAGGAACGCCGTCACCAGGTCATACTCCATCGCCGTGATCGTGACTTCGGCGCCGCCCACCTCGAACATGCGGCGCGATTCGAGATCGATTTCGCAACGCCCGAACCGCTGGCGGCGCGGCTGCTGCTGCTGTTGCTGGCCCACCGCGGCCTGCTCGTTGCCTTCGGGCGCCGGCTTCACCTGCAGCCGTCGCAGCACGCTCTTCAGTCGGGCCAGCAATTCGCGCAGGTCGAAGGGCTTGGCAATGTAGTCGTCCGCGCCCAGTTCCAGTCCGACCACCCGGTCCACCACGTCGCCGGACGCGGTCACCATGATGATGCCCACTTCGTAGTGTTCCCGCAGGTAGCGCGCCAGCACCAGCCCGTCCTCTCCCGGCAGGCGGATGTCCAGCAGCACGGCATCGGGCAGCTCATGCTCGATCTGCTCGCGCATCTGGGCTCCGCTGGCCGCCTCGGCCACGGTGAAGCCGTGTCCTTCGAGGTACTCACGCAGCACGGAACGCACCGATGGGTCATCGTCGACCACGAGCAGGCGCGTGCGTGCGTTCATGCGGCGGATTTTGCCGCACTGGCCTCGCGTGAGGGCCCCGAATACAAAGCCGTTACAAAAACCGGCACCCGGCGCCGCGCCGCAAGCCGCCAATACAAGACCGCAACACGGCGGCGCCGCGCTGAAGCCACGCCGATACCGCCGCTTTCGACACTTCCCTTCCCTGCCGTGATCGCGGCCCCGCTCGGGCCAAGCGCCGGCATCAACTCAACCGTCGAAAGGATAGTCATGACCACCATCACTTCCACCGAGCGCTATGCCCGAGTCATCGAAACCTCCAAGCGCGTGCGCTGGGATATCGAGCGCGACGTCATCCGGGGCCGCCGCTTCGACTACAGCAGGACCTTCATGCCCAGCGGCCTGTCGCTGGTCAATGAGCTGCCGTTCCTGAGTCCGGCCGAAAAGCGCCTGCTGAGCCAGGTACAAGGCCGCACCTACGCTTACATCTTCGGCCTGGTCGAGCGCTTCATCAACGCGAAGGTGCTGGACATCAGCAGGGAGCATTGGCTGGGCGACCAGGTGGCGCTGGAGGCCCTGGTACGCATGAGCGACGAGGAGATCAAGCACCAGGAAATGTTCCGCCGCCTTGAAGCGCAGATGGCGCAGGACATGCCCGCAGGGTACGTGCAGACCGCCGACTCGAACGACGTGGCGCGCGCCGTGCTGGGCAAGAGCACCTGGGCCGTGCTGGCCCTGACGCTGGACATCGAGCTGTTCGTGCAGGCCCACTACCGCGCCAGCATCGCGCCCCAGGACGACCTGTCCGAGCTGTGGAAGGACGTGTTCCTGTTCCACTGGAAGGAAGAGTCGCAGCACGCCATCCTCGACGAGATGGAGCTGATCAAGGAGGACGGCAAGCTCGACGCCGCCCAGCGCTCGGCGGCCGTGGACGAGCTGATCGCGCTGGTCGGTGCGGTGGACGGCATTCTGCAGGCGCAGGCCAAGGCGGACGCGCACTACTTCACGCAGGCCGCCGCGACCCGGTTCACCGACGACCAGGTGCGGCAGATCCACGAGAAGGTCCTGAAGGCTTATCGCTGGCAGTACATCGTGTCCGGCGTGATGGAGCCGCGTTTCCAGAAAGTGCTGTTCGGCCTGATCGACGAGACCCAGGCCGTGCGCGTCAAGAACGCGCTCGCGCCGCTGACCTATGCCATCCCCGAGCAGCCGGAGATGCCTTTGCCGCTCGCGGCATGAGCCCGTTCAGAGGAGAAATCACATGTCTTGTGCAATCCAGTCCAGGCCCACCAGCGCGGCGCGGCCCGGCCCCGTTCGATTCGCCGCCGACCTGCGCGGCACCCTGCGCTCGATGTTGCATGAACTCGCGGGCGCGTGGCGCTACGCCGCTGCGCGCCGCGAGTTCAGCCGTCTCGACGCGAGCACCCTGCGCGACCTCGGGATGAGCCGCGGTGAGTTCGACTCCTATTGGGCCGAGACCCACGGGCAGGCCGAACAGACCCGCGTGCGTGTCCTGCGGAACTTTCGCGGCAGGTACGGGCCGTGAACGCCGCCGCCTGGCGGCTGACATTGGCCGCGTCCGTACTGATGGGCCTGGCGATGGGCGGCCGTTCGGCGTTCGGCCTGTTCGTTTCGCCGCTGAACACGGCTTCTGGCATAGGGCTCCCGGCGCTGAGCTTCGCGCTGGCGCTGGGACAGCTCGCCATCGGCGTGGTCCAGCCGGCGATCGGCGCATTGGCCGACCGCTACGGCGCGGCGCGCATGATCGTCATCGGCGCCATGCTGCTGACGCTGACGATGGCGGCGCGGGACCTCTGGCCGGTGCCCATGGGTCGTCCGGTCGCGCGCGCACCCGCGCGCGCCTGACCCCTTACGGGGAGGCGCTTGCTTCGGAGACTGCGCTGCTTCGCGGGCCGTCTGTTTCCGCGAGCAGCTCGCACATCAGCCCGCGCAGCGTGGCGCCGTCGATGGGCTTGCGCAGCAAGGCACTCACGCCGCACTCGGCCAGTTCCCTCTGGCCGATTTCCGACGCGTTGCCGGTGTACAGCAGCACCGGCAGCGCGGGCCGATGCTGCACGGCATGCCTGGACAGCGCGAGGCCCGTCATGCCCGGCATGGTCTGGTCAGTCAGCAGCAGGTCGAACACCTCCTCGGTCGAGGCCAGCCGCCTGGCCGCCGCCAGCGGATCGTGCTCCAGCACCACCTCGAGCCCCCACGCGCTCATCAGGTCCACCATGTAATCGCTCACGATGGATGCGTCCTCGACCAGCAAGACGCGGCCCTGGAGCGGCGGCACGGCGCGCACCACCGCCGGCGCCGCTGCCGCCGGCGCATCGGTTCGCCTCGTCTCTTGCGACGCGGCGGGCAACAGCACGCGAAACACCGATCCCCGGCCCGGCGCGGACACGACCTCGATGTGGCCGCCGTGGTCGTGCACGATCCCGTGGACCATCGCCAGCCCCATGCCGGTGCCGCGGCCGACCTCCTTGGTCGTGAAGAAAGGTTCGAACATCCGCTCGATCACTTCCCGCGGCATGCCGCGGCCGTCGTCGGCGACCTCGACCCAGACCCAGCGGCCGGCGTCCAGCCGCGCGCTGCACGAGGCGCAGTGCCCGGCCGCCGCCGAATAGCCGACACGCACGCGGATGGTCCCATGATCGCGCAGGGCATCGCCCGCGTTGATGCACAGGTTGAACAGCACCTGTTCGAGCTGCACCGGATCGGCGACCACGGGCGGTACCGCCGGGTCGGCGTCGCCGCACATCTGCGCGCACTCGACCGCGATCGAAGACGGCAGGTTCGGGCGCAGCAGCTGCAATGCCTGGCGGGCCACCGGCCCCACCGCCAGCAGGCGCCTTTCGCCGCGCCGTGGACGCGAGAACGCCAGCAGCTGCGCCACGTGGTCCCTGGCCCGCTCGGCCGCGAGCCGGGCCTGCCCGAGCTGGCGCGCCAGGACCGGGTCTTCGCCGGAGGCGGGACGCTCCTGCGCCATGGCCACATAGCCCAGCACGCTGGTCAGGATGTTGTTGAAATCGTGCGCCAGGCCACCTGTGAGCTGGCCGATGGCCTCCATCTTCTGCGCCTGGCGCAGCTGCCGCTCGAGCTCGGCGCGGCGCTGTTCGGCGGCGTTGCGTTCGGTGATGTCGCGCGCGGCATACAAAACATGCGGCCGGCCGCGGTACATCATCGGCGTGCCGCGCACCTCGGCCTGGAACGTCGAGCCGTCCTTGCGCGTGGCGGTGACCTCGAACCTCAGCTCCTGGCCCGCCAGCGCGAGCTCGTGGTCCGCGCGATGACGGGCCAGCTCCGCGTCGCCGGCCTGCGTCAGTACGTGGTCCGCGGCCATCACCTCCTCGCGTTTGTAGCCGCTCATCGTCGTGTAGGCCGGGTTGACCTCGACGGCGCGGAAATTGGCGTCGCGCAGCACAAGTGCGTCGGCCGATGCGTTGAAGATCGAGCGATACTGTTCCTCGCTGTCGCGCAGCGCGCGCTCGGCGCATTTGCCCTGCGTGATGTCGCGCCCCATGTACAGCACATGCGGCTCGCCGCGGTGCTGGATCGGCACGCCGCGCAGTTCCAGCTCGTAACGCCGGCCGTCACGCCGCACCAGCTGCGTTTCGAGCACGATTGCCTCGCCGGCGAGCGCCTTCTGGTGCAGGGCGCGAATCGTCGCCACCACCTCGGGCGGATTCGCCAGCACACGGTCCACGCCCAGCACCTCCGCGCGCGAATAGCCGCTCAGCGCCTCGTAAGTCGCGTTGACGTCGACGATCCTGAAATCGGCGTCACGCAGCACCAGCGCGTCGGCCGAGGCGTTGAAGATAGCGCGGTACTGCTCCTCGCTGACGCGCAGCGCCTGGTCGGCACGCCGGCGCTCGGTGATGTCGCGCACGTGGCCCACGAAGATGTTGCCCTCGGGCACCGCCGCGACGCTCATGGCCAGTTCGACCGGGATTTCCCGGCCGTCGGCACGCAGCATCGTGGTTTCAACCAGCCTTCCGATCATGGGGCCGCCGCCATGCGCGCGAAAGTTCCGCATCTCGCGCTCGTAAGCGTCGTGCCGGCGCTTGGGCAGCATCACTTCGACCAGGAGCCGGCCGAGTACATCCTCGCGGCGGTGGCCGAACACCCGTTCGGCCGCTGCGTTGAATTCGACAATGCGGCCTTCGCTGTCCATGCCGATCACCGCGTCGAATGCGGCCTCGACGGTCGCGCGCAGGCGGGCCTCGCTGCGCTGCAGTTCGCGCTCGCGCCGCCTTCGTTCGCTGATGTCGCGCACCACGGCCAGCGCGTGCGGTTGGCCGCGTTGCGTGAACGGCATGACCCGCAGGTCGGCGTCGTAGCTGCTGCCGTCGGGCCGCAGCACGGTGGTTTCCATGTGGGTGGTTTCGCCGGCCAGCGCGCGCCGCACGATCTGCAGCCGTTCCCTCACATAGTCCTCGGGCATGCTGCGCGGGAAAGTACGGCCGATGACGTCTTCGCGCCGGTAGCCGTACAGCGCAAGCGCGGCTGGATTGACGTCGACGATGCGCAGGTCTTCGTCCCACATGAACAGGCCGTCCAGCGAGCCCTCGAAGATGGCCCGGTACTGCTCCTCGCGCTGGCGCAGGTCTTCCAGGGAACGCTGCAGCGCCTCGCTTGCGCGCAGCCGCTCCACCTCGGCGGCGGCGCGCACCGCGAAGATCTTGAGCATGGCTTCCACGCGGTCCACCTGGGTCAGGGCCCGCCGCGAGGCGATCGACACGATGCCCAGCGGCGAGCCGTCCAGCGCGACGAGCGGATGCCCCGCGTAGCTCTCGGTGCAGTGCGCGCGCAGGTCCTGGTCGCCGGGGAACAGTGCCTGCAACTTTGCGGGGTAGGCCCGGAAGCGCTGACCGAGCACGGT
>DATMBW010000211.1:0-5818 GCA_035559095.1 Ramlibacter sp. | reverse complement strand
CGACAATTAAAGCGTTCTCCTTGATAAACAGCAAGGAGATGCCCCGCCGGCTTCGGTAGCCTCCTGCGGTGGCCCCGGGCCATGGCTATTTTTTGGAGCACGTTTGGACACTTCCTCTGACGCCGCGGCTATTGCCGCGCGGCTGCACACCCTGTGCGGCGATTCGGGCCTGCGCCCATGGCAATTCGGCGGCAAGTCGTTGCTGCCGGTTGTGCAGGGGGGCATGGGTGTCGGCGTCTCCGCGGGTGGCCTGGCGGGTGCCGTCGCCGGCCTGGGCGCCGTGGGCACGATCTCGTCAGTAGACCTTAGGCGCCACCATCCCGATCTGATGGCCTTGACCGGCGAGCTTCAGGACGAACCCGACGCCCGCGAGCGCATCGACGCCGCCAACCTGGAAGCTCTGGCACGCGAGATCGCCCGCGCGCGCAAGCTCTCCGGCGGACGCGGCCTGGTCGCCGTGAACATCATGCGTGCCGTCAGCGCGTACGAAACCTATGCGCGGCAGGCCCTGGCCTGCGGCGTGGACGCACTGGTGGTGGGCGCAGGCCTGCCGCTGGACTTGCCCGAGCTGGCGCGCGATTACCCCAAGGCCGCCCTGATCCCCATCCTGTCCGACGCGCGCGGCGTGCAGCTGATCGTGCGCAAGTGGGAAAAGAAGGGCCGGCTGCCCGATGCCATCGTTATCGAGCACCCCCGGCTGGCGGGGGGCCACCTGGGTGCCGCGAAAGTGGCGGACCTGAAGGACCGCCGCTTCGATTTCGACGTCGTCTTGCCGGAGGTGCTGGCCTTCCTGCGCTCGGCCGGACTGGAAGGCCGCATCCCGCTGATCGCCGCCGGCGGCATCGGCAGCCTGCAAGACATCCTCGTGCTGCAGGGCCTGGGCACGTCCGCGGTCCAGCTCGGCACGGCCTTCGCCGTGACCACCGAGTGCGATGCCCATCCCGAGTTCAAAAGGATCCTGGCCGAGGCCAAACCGGAAGACACGGTCGAGTTCACCAGCGTGGCGGGCCTTCCCGCGCGCGCGGTGCGCACGCCCTGGCTGGAGAAATACCTGCGGCTGGAGCAGCGCCTGAAGGGCAATGCGCGCGTGAAACCCTGCACCATGCGGTTCGACTGCCTGGCACACTGCGGGCTGCGCGACGGCAACGCGAGCTGGGGCCAGTTCTGCATCGACAAGGTCCTGGGCCACGCGCTGGCCGGCCAGACCGGGCTGGGCCTGTTTTTCCGCGGCGCGGGCCGCCTGCCGTTCGGCACGCAGATCCGATCCGTCCATGAATTGTTGCAATGGCTCATGGGTGGCATCCGCCCGGCCGGCCTGTTGGAGAATTGCGCATGAAGCGTGACGAAGCCGCCCTGGTCTCTCTGCCGGTCCAGCCCATCAGCCAGGACGTGCTCGAGGAGAAATACCTCAAGACCGGCGAAAACGACCTCGAGGACCTCTTTGCGCGGGTGGCCCAGGCGCTGGCGTCGGTGGAACCCGAAGCCCAGCGCGATCAGTGGCAAAAGCGGTTTCACGCCAACCTGCGTGCCGGCGCCATCGGTGCCGGCCGCATCATGAGCGCCGCGGGCACTTCGCTGCAGGCCACGCTGATCAACTGCTTCGTCCAGCCGGTGGGCGACTGCATCCAGGGCATGGACGCGGACGGCTATCCGGGCATCTACGAAGCGCTGCGCGAAGCGGCCGAGACCATGCGGCGCGGCGGCGGCGTGGGCTACGACTTTTCCCGCATCCGGCCGCGCGGAGCCGAGGTGCGCGCCACCGCTTCGATCGCGTCGGGCCCGTGCAGCTATATCGATGTGTTCGACCATTCCTGCGCCACGGTGGAAAGCGCGGGCGCGCGCCGTGGCGCGCAGATGGGTGTGCTGCGCATCGACCACCCCGACGTGCTGGAGTTCATCACCGCCAAGCGCAAGCCGGGGCGCTGGTCCAATTTCAACGTGTCGGTCGCGGTGACGCACGCATTCATGGAGGCGCTGGACGCCGGCGCCGACTGGTCGCTGGTGCATCGCGCCCGCCCCGGCACGGCGCTGCTGGAAAAGGGCGCGCACCAGCGCGAGGACGGCCAATGGGTGTACCGCACGCTGCCGGCCGCCGAGCTGTGGGACACCGTGATGCGATCGGCCTACGATTTCGCCGAGCCGGGCATCCTGTTTCCCGACACCATCAACAGCGACAACAACCTGCGCTACTGCGAGGACATCGCGGCCACCAATCCCTGCGGCGAGCAGCCGCTGCCGCCCTACGGCTGCTGCGACCTGGGGCCGGTGATCCTGACGCGCTTCGTGCGCCAGCCCTTCGGCTTTGGTGGAACGCCCGAATTCGACTTCGGCGCCTTTGCCGCCGCGGTCTCGTTGCAGGTGCGCGCGCTGGACAACGTGCTGGACCTGACTTTCTGGCCGCTGCCGCAGCAGCGCGACGAAGCCATGGCCAAGCGGCGCATCGGGGTGGGCTTTACCGGGATGGGCGACGCGCTGTCCATGCTCTGCCTGCGCTACGACGAGGCCGCCGGCCGCGAGATGGCGGTGAGGATGGCGCGCTGCATGCGTGACGCGGCCTACACCGCGTCGGTGGCGCTGGCGCGCGAGAAGGGGCCGTTTCCCAAGTTCGACGCCAAGCGGTACCTGGAACCCGGCACTTTCGCCAGCCGCCTGGACGAGACGCTCAAACAGGAAATCCGCGAACACGGCATCCGCAACAGCCATTTGCTGTCGATCGCTCCGACTGGAACCGTGAGCCTGGCCTTCGCCGACAACGCCTCCAACGGCATCGAGCCCGCCTTCTCCTGGACCTACACGCGCCGCAAGCGCGAAGGCGACGGCAGCGTGACCGAGTACGACGTCGAAGACCATGCCTGGCGCCTGTACCGCAGCCTGGGTGGCGATACGGCCAACCTGCCGCCGTATTTCGTTTCCGCGATGGAAATGCCCGCAGCCGACCACGTCGCCATGATGCAGGCGGTGCAGCCGTTCGTCGACACCGCGATTTCCAAGACGGTGAACGTGTCCGAGGACTATCCTTACGAGGACTTCAAGAACCTGTACCACCAGGCCTGGAAGGCCGGCCTGAAGGGCCTGGCGACCTACCGTCCCAACAGCATCGTGGGCGCAGTGCTGCAGGCCGACGCGCCCAAGCCGGCGCCTGAAGCACAGGCGCCTGCGATCGACCTGATGCGTACCGTCATCGCCAGCCGGCCCAAGGGCGCGCTGCCGGCCATGGCCGAGAAGATCGAGTACTGGACGCAGCAAGGCCGCCAGCACCTGT
The DNA here is from genome assembly GCA_035559095.1 of Ramlibacter sp. Lineage (GTDB taxonomy): Bacteria > Pseudomonadota > Gammaproteobacteria > Burkholderiales > Burkholderiaceae_C > Ramlibacter. The sequence continues at coordinate 2,556 of DATMBW010000211.1, read as the reverse complement.
ACCTCGTGGTGTCGTTCCTCGAACTGCCCGACGGTCGCCAGCGCGCGATCGAATTCTTCATGCCCGTGGGCCAGAACGGCGAATCGCAGCAGTGGGTCACGGCGAGCATGCGGCTGCTTTCGCTGGCCGCGCGCGGCGGTTTTCTCGACCGCGCGCTGGCCGACATGCGCAAGGTGGCCTGGGACCGCGGCCCGGTCAGGCTGGGCACCTATCGCAAGGCCGACGGCACGCATGTGCCGCTGTGGCACGACTCGGAGGTCGCCGCGATCGCGTACGCGCTGCAGAACCTCATCGCCGGCCGCAACGGCCAGGCGGCCGAGGCGCCGGCGGTCGTGGCCAGCGCCCCCGCCGCCCCGGCATCGATGGCCGGCGCGAAGTGCCCCGAGTGCGGCGCCTACGCGATGATCCGCAAGGACGGCTGCGACTACTGCACGCAGTGCGGGCACCTGGGCGCGTGCGGATGAAATGAAGGACGGCAGGCTCGGCGGCGCCTCGCAACCGGCCTGACACCCATCTGGGAGACCGGTATGGCGCATGTGACGGACGCGCGAGTACAGAGCCGTTATGCAGGTGACCCCGAGTCGGCCCAATGGGCGGCTTCGCTCATCCAGCATCGCCAGACCATCCTGCCCAAACGGCTGGTCGAACCCGGACCGGACGTGTCACAGCTCGAGCTCATCTTCGCTGCCGCCGCGGCCGCCCCCGATCACGGCGAGCTGGTGCCCTGGCGCTTCGTCGTCATCCCGGCGGGTGCGCGCGGCCGCCTGGCGGCGGTATTCGCGGCCTCGCTGCTGGAGCGCGATCCTTGCGCGACGGCGCAGCAAGTGGAACAGGCGCGCGAGAAGGCGTTTCGCGCGCCCGTGCTGATGCTGGCCGTGGTCGATGCCGGCTCGCCCGGGGGCGAGATCCCAGCCACCGAGCGCATCCTTTCGGCCGGTTGCGCGATCCAGAACATGCTGCTCGTGGCTACGTCGCAGGGCTTTGGCTCGGCCCTGACCGGTGGCAAGGCCCTGCACTCGCGCGGCCTGCGCGCGCTATTTTCGCTGCGTGCCTGCGAACAGGCCGTGTGCTTCGTCAGCATCGGCACCGCGCAGCGGCGCAAGCCGCCGCGCCAGCGGCCCGAACCCAGCCGCTACATCAGCTTCCTGTCACCTCCTGGCTAGCGGATGCGCGGCGGCGCGTCCATCTGCTCGGGCGTGGTGAAGTAGGCCGACGAGGCGCCCCCGCGTTCGCGCGCGCGGGCCAGTTCCTGCCGCGCCACGGTGCGCAGATGGACTTCGTCGGGGCCGTCGAGGAACCGCAGCGCCCGGCCCCAGGTCCACAGCCAGGCCAGCGGCGTGTCCGGCGACAGCCCCATGGCCCCGAAGATCTGCATCGCGCGGTCGGCCACGCGCGTCTGCAGCCGGGCGGCGACCACCTTGATTGCCGCGACCTCGGCGCGCAGCCCCGGCGGCCGCTGCGGCTGGTCCAGGCCCCACGCGGCGCGCAGCACGAGCAGCCGGGCCTGGTCGATCTCCAGGCGCGACTGCGCAATCCAATCCTGCACGTTCGCCTGGTCGGCCAGGTACTTGCCGAAAGCCTGCCGCTCCAGCGCGCGGTCGCAGGCCAGCTCCAGCGCGAGCTCGCACTGGCCGATGGTGCGCATGCAATGGTGCACGCGACCCGGCCCCAGGCGGCCCTGCGCCATCGCGAAGCCTTCGCCCCAGGCGCCCAGGAGGTTGTCTTCCGGAACTCGGACGTCGCGCAGCACGATCTCGCAGTGCCCCTCCAGCGAAGTGTGCTGCATGATGGGGATGTTGCGTATCACGCTCACGCCCGGCGTGCCCATGGGCACCAGCACCATGCTGTGGCCCCCGTGCCGGGAGGCGGTCGACGACTCGCCTTCGTTCCGGCACATCACGATCAGCAGGCGGCAGGCCGGATGCGCCACCCCGCTGATGAACCATTTGCGCCCGTTGATCACCAGCTGGCCATGCTCGCGCCGCACACCAGTCTGCAAGTTGGTCGGATCGGACGAGGCGACGTCGGGTTCCGACATGGCGAACGCCGAACGGATCTCGCCTTCCAGCAGCGGCACAAGCCATTGCTGCCGCTGCGCCGCCGAGGCATGGCGCCCGAGCAGGTCCATGTTGCCGCTGTCGGGCGCGCTGCAGTTGAAGACTTCGGCCGACCAGGGCAGCCGCCCCATCGCTTCGGCCAGCGGCGCGTAGTCCAGGTTGTCCATGCGCGTGCCCGGCTCGCCCTCGCGCAGGCCGGGCAGGCACAGGTTCCACAGCCCCTCGGCCTTGGCCAGGGCCTTGAGATTTTCCATGAACGGCGGGTAAACGCCCTGGCTCGCGCAGCGATGCCAGGCGCCGTTGTGCGGCAGCACGAAGCGCTCGATGAATGCATCGAGCTGCTGCAAGGCGGCCTTGGCGGTGGGGGAAGGTTCGAAGTTCACGAGTCCGGCTTACGGGCCTGCGCCCGGATGATCTGGGTGGATTTTCGCGCCCGTCTCCGGCGCCCGATGTCGCCAAGGAGTCTGGAGCCTGCGCAGCAGGGAAACAGACCTGCGCA
>DATMBW010000210.1:0-8451 GCA_035559095.1 Ramlibacter sp. | reverse complement strand
GATGTTCTTGTCTCCCCTGTTGCCGATGATGTCCTGCCACTGGATGCCGAACTCCGCGACCTTGTCGGCGTTGACCTCGGCGATCAGGCTCTCCACGTACACCTGGGCACGGCGCGAATCGAGCCGGTCGATCACGGCACGCAGCTGGCGGTATTGGGGCTCGGCCGCGGTGATGATCAGCGAGTTGGTGGCGGGGTCGGCCTGGATCTGGCCGCCGGTCGAAGGCTGGGCCGACGGTTGGGTCGGCGCCGTCGCCGGGCTGGCGCCGGCCGGGGCCGGCGCAGCGGCGCCGGCGGCGGGCGCGCCACCCGGACCCGCGGCAGCCATCGCGGCGCGCAGCGTGACCGCGAGGCGGGTCGCTTCCGCGTTCTTCAGATACACCACGTAAATATTGCCGGTGGCGCTTTGCTGCCCGGGCTGGTCCAGCCTTTCGATCAGTGTGCGCACCAGGCTCAACCGCGCGGGATTGGCCGCCCGCACCAGCAAGCTGTTGGTCCTTCCTTCGGCGATCACTGCGGTGCGGAAAGCGGTGTCGGCCTGGCCCTGGCCCGGGGCTGCGGCTGCGCCGGATTCCGCCAGCCGCTGGACCACCGGCGCAAGGTCGGCTGCCAGCGCGTGGCGCAGGGGAATGACTTCGACGTCGGTCGCGTTGGACACGTCCAGCGCCGCGATGATGCGCGCGATCCGTTGCAGGTTGTCGGCGTAGTCCGTGATCACCAGCGAGTTGTTGCCGGGGTTGACGTTGATGGTGTTGTTCGGGCTGATCAACGGCCGCAGGATCGGCACCAGGTTGGCCGCCGGCTCGTAATTCAGCCGAAAGATCTGCGTCACGATCTGGCTGCCGGCCGCGGGCGGCCCCACCGACACCGCGCCGCCTTGCAGCTTGGCGTCGGCTTCCGGCACCACCTTGAGCAACCCACCGGCATCCACTACCGTGAAGCCGGACAGCCGCAAGGTCGCCAGGAACTGGTTGTAAGCGACCGCCGGCGCCACCGGGCGTTCGGAGCTCAGGTTGATCGTGCCCTTGACCCGCGGGTCCACCACGATATTGCGCCCGATGATCGCCGCCATCGTGCGGGCGACTGCTTCGATGTCGGCGTTCACGAAGTTCAGCGTGATCGGCTCATTGGCGCGCTGGGCGTGGGAAACGGCGGGTGCGCCGGCCGCCAATGCGAAGACGATGCAAAAAACAGCCAAGTGTTGATTCATATCAGCCTATGGTGATAACGGACCGGGCGCCGCTGCGCCGCCCGATGATGTTCAGCAGATTGGACAGGGCCGCCTCCCGGTCGGGCGCCGTGCTGGCGGTGCCCTGGAAATGCAGCCGCGAGCCCACCCACTGGCCGCTTCCGCCCAGCTGCAGCGCGCCCTCCAGCGTGCTCAGCTGCAGGGTCGGCGGGGTGCCGCCGAGGACGGTGATGCGGTAGCTGCCCATGGGCCTCAAGGTAGACAGGCGCGACGATAGTCGCAGCGCCGTGAGTTCGGCCCGCCCGCCGATGGCCAGCCGGCCTTGGACCCATTCTACTGAAAGCCCATGCGTGGCCAGCAGCAGGTCCCCTTCGAACTGCAAGGTGTTCCAGGGTGTGCCCAGGCCCGCCAGCAACGCCGTGGGCCATTGGGTTTGCCCGTCGGCCAACGTCACGTGCATGCCGCCCCATCGGGGCCTGACGCGCAGCGCGAGCGGCTCCGCCATGCAGCAGGCGGTGGCCAGTTCGGCGAACAGCCCGTCCCAGCGCGGCCGCAGCCGCCAATCGAGCCGGCTTGGCAGGGCCGCGGCGTCCGCGCTGCCGGGTCCGCCGGTCAGCAGCAGCTGGGCCGAGCCGTTCCAGATGGTGCCGCGCGCTTCGTTCAGCAAGATCCGGTTGTCGCCGGCGCGCTCGAGCGTTGCGGTCAGCCAGCGTGCGGGCGCGAACAGCAGCATGGCGCACAGCAGGCCAAGCATGGCGCCGGCGGCGGCCCACGGCCATGAAGGCCGCGCACGAGGGATAGGCATCGCGCGGGCCACGGTTTCGCGCGGGGGTCAGCGCGGCGGCAGGGTCAGCACTACGGTGCCTTCCCAGAGTCCGCCGGGATTGCGCGAGAGGCGGGCTTCGCTGGGCAGGGCCCGCGCGTTGACCCTCACTTGCGTGAGCCATTGCGCCAGCGCACTGGGAGCGGTACCGGCCAGCGTGATGGTCACCCGCTCGCCGGTGACCTGCGAGCGCGCGGTCGGCCCGAGCCGCTCCCGCACGGAAAGCTCCAGCTGCCGCAGCGCTTCCTCGTGGCTTTGCTTGGGCTGGGACTGCAGGGCCTGGGCTTGCTGCTGCAGGCCGCGCATCTGCTGAAGCTGCGCGTCCAGTGCGCGGTGCTGTGCTTCGGCGGTGCGCAACGTGGCCAGCGCGGGACCCACCGCGACGAACCAGACGATCATGGCGGCCACCAGGGCAATCGCCGCGGCCACCCATGCTTTTTCACGCGGGGCCAAGCCATCCCAGCGCGCCTTCAGAAGCGATCCGGCTTTCATGGCGTGCCCTCCTGCGTGACCACCAGCGTGTCGCCTTGCAGGACCGACGCATAGCCCATGCTCTTGAGCGTCGCGGCGAGCGGCTGCGCTTCAGCCGGCGAAGACGCCAGGCCCTTGACCCGCAACTCGCCGGCCGAATATTCGATCGCGCCCACGGGCCGCTGGGACGCCGACGCGGTGCCCAGCGCGCTGAGCATGGCTTCCAGGTCGCGCCCGGAGGTCACCCCGGTGAGCTGGCGCAAAGCCGCCACTTCCCTGGCCATCTGCGCTGGGGCGTCCACCACCACCTTGACCTGGGGAAATGTCTGCGTCAACGTACGGCGGATCGCATCGCGTTTGTCTCCCAGTGCCGATCGTTCGCGCCAGGCCCAAGCGTTCAAGCCCAGCAGGTTCACGGCCACCAGCAGCAGCACGCCCCAACGCGCGGCCCGCCACTGCGGCGCCGCCAGCATGTCGGCCCAGGCCGTGCCCAGTTTCTTGATCGCGCGCGCGCGGCCCGAGCTGGAGAATTCGAACTGCGCGAGGTCCCAGCTTGTCTGCGCCGATTGCAGCCAGCGTTGAGGCGCCTGCTGCAGGACCGGCTGGCGATGCAGCACCTGTTCGGCCAGCGCCGCCACGGCGGGCTCGGCCATGCAGACCGTCTGGTCCGTCAGCGCGGGCAGCAGCGGCAACGCATGCGACGAAAGAGGCAGGGCCGTCACGCCCTGGTTGCCGGCGACCACCAACACCGCTTGTTGCGGATCGCCCAGGGCGTAAATCGTGGGGTCGCCTTCGGGCGCGAACTCCGGCACGATCCGCGACGCCGGGCGTTCGGCCGCTTCCAGCGCCTGGACGGCGCTGCGCAGCCAGGTCCGGTCGCAGGCAGCCACCCAAAACTGCGTGGCTCCCCGCGCCTGCGGTTGCAAGGCCAGGTGCAGGGACTCGGGCTCGTCGAGCAGCTGGTCTTCGAGCAGGCCGTCCAGCACGACACGAAGCCGGGGCGATCCGGCCGTCGTGCCCTTGGGCAATTCGACGCGGTGCCAGGAGATCATCGCCGCCGGCACCACCGCCACCACCTCGGCGCCCGCGCCGGTGGAAGCCGGAAGAAGCGCCGCCTGGGCGCTGCCGTGGCTTTGCACGCTGCTGCCGTCGAGGGTCAGCGCATAGTCGAACTCGGTCGATGCGCTGACCGGCTGGGACGGAAGATGGACGATGAGTGCGCTCATGAATTGGACATTGTAGAAAGGTCCGCGGCGGCACTCCTTAGCGCTTGGGGGCCTGCGGTTGCGCCAGGGCCGCGGTGTCGGGCGCGCTGCGTTGCCGTTGCAGCGTCCTGACTTCGAAGCCGTCACGCTGGACCAGGGCGCGCTCCTCGACCACGAGCTGGTCCAGCCGGAGCCGGGACCGCACTTCGAAAAAGCGCGAGGCCACACCCACGCCGGCCTGGCCCTCCGCGAACATGGCGTCGCCGGCCCCGATCGCCCGCTTGGCATCGGCGACGGTGCGAAAGTACGAGCGCCCGCGCTCGGCGACCAGCCGTTGGGCATCGGCCATGCTCAACCCGTCCACCGCCGCGTAGATCACCTCGGCGCGGGCCGTGTTGAGATTGACCTGCGTGCGCATCGGCAGGACCGTGACGTAGGGCCGCAGCACCTCCACGGTTTCGGCCGGGATTCCCAGCCACACGAGCTGCTCGACGCGCTGGGGCAGCAGCGGCGCCATGGGACTGGAACGGTTGCTGCCGCTGGTGTCCAAGGCGAAGCGCAAATTTTCCGCCATCCGATCGAGCTCCGTCGGTGGCAGCCCCAGCAGGTCGAACAGGCGCCCGAAACCGCGAAAGTCCGGCGCCGACAACTTGCCGTCTTGCACCAGGTTGTTGACGTTCAGCAGCGACTGCAAGTCGACGATCTGGCCGGACAGGAACGCTTCCAGCACCTCGGGGCCGGTATCGGCCGTGGCGTTGCGGTCCGCCGCGAGAAAGCTCGAAAGCCGCGCCTCCTGCAAGGGCACGGCCCAAGGCTCGCCCAGATGATCGGCGCCGCCCGCGCGCGCGTCCTCGCGCAGCACCAGCCGGGCCCAGTCCAGCGCGCCGGTCAACACCCAGGCCGACTGCACGCGCGCGCGTTCCGCCGTTTCGACTTCGATGCTGCGCCATTGCTGCCACAGCGCAGCCGCCGCAAAGGTGGCCACCAGCGCCACCGTGAGCATGGCGGCCAGCAACGCCGCTCCCCGGTTGAGCGCCTTCATGATTTGCCGCCGCCCAGTGTGGGCCGGATCCAGTCGCGCGTGAGCTTGCCGCCGACGGGGCCGCCCTGCGGCAGGCTCAGCACCAGCCGCACGCCGTCCGGAAGAATCGCCACGTTCGCTGCCGCGGGTGTCCCCGGTGGAGTGGCAGGCGCGGCCGCCGCGGACGGCGCATCGCTGGACAGCGGATTGGTCCAGGCGTCGCCGCGGAAGAAGAAGATCTGCCACTCATCCAGCGGCACGATCGCGACCTCGCGGGCCTTCAGCTCGTCGCCGGGATTCTGCGACCAGATGTCCGCCTGCTGCCAGGCCGTTTCGAGCTCGCCGCGGGTCGTGACCTGCGGCGATTGCCAGCGCATCCAGATGCCGCCGCCGGCCACACGCTGGGTCCAGGCTGCGACCAGCACACCGTCGTCGGGCCCCGCCGGGCCCCGGCGCGTCATGCGCAACACGCGGCCGTTCCAGTCCAGCGCGGTGGCCTGCGGCAGTTGCACCAGCGCATCCAGGTCGGCCGCCCACTGCGCCAGTCCGACCTGCAGCGTCAGCATCTCGTCCGAACGTGCTTCGGTCTGCGCTTGCGCCCGCGTCATGCCGTCCAGGCCGCGCCAGCTCATGACCGCCAGCAAGGCCATGGCGAACAGCGCCACCAGCAGCTCCACCAGCGTGAAGCCGCGTGCCGCGCGCAGGCCCTTCATCAATACCTCCCGACGATCGTGGACAGGCGAAGCACCGGCGAGTTGCCCTCGAACACCTGAGCGTCGACACGGCGGAAACTCGGATTGGGCGTGGGCAGGACAGACACGGTGACCGCGAAGGTGCGTCCGGCCTGCTCGCAGCCCACGCTGGTGTCGCCGATGCCGGGCATCTGCTTTGAAAGCCGCGCCTTGACCAGTTCGTTCTCGGCGCAGATGTGCGCCAGCAGGACGCTCGATTGCCGCAGGGCATTGCCGGTCAGCGCCGCGGTCGCTTGCAATCCGGCCGCCAGCGCGATGGCGACGATGGACAGCGCCACCAGCACTTCGATCAGCGTGAAGCCGCGCGCGCGGCGCGTGCGTGCGTTCACGGCGCTTCCTCCGGCCTCACGGCGAATGGGCGCAGCCCGTCGGTCGCGATCCGCAAGCTGCGCCCGGGCAGCGCCGCCGACACCAGCACGACCTCCTGCTTTCCGATGATCGGCTCGGGGCCCAGCAGCAGCATGCCCGTGCCGCGCACTTGCGTGCTCTCGGCCAGCCACCGCCGCGGCAGCGCATCGGCGGGCACGCCGTCGAAGCGAAAGCCCTCCCCGGTGGAATACCACCGCACGGGGATCCCGCTGCTGCGCGACTGGGCACGCGCCGATTCGAGCAGCGCAGCCAGCCGCTGCGCTTCGCGTTCGAGCTGGGTCGCCTGGGAATCGCGCAGCGCGAAGCTCACGCCCGCCGTGGCAAGGGCGATGATCGCCACCACCACCAGCAGCTCAAGCAGCGTGAAGCCCTTGGCCGCAGAAAGGGGTGCAGCGCTACTGCCAGCTGCCGATGTCGGCATTCTTGCCCTCCCCGCCGGGCTGGCCGTCGGCGCCGAAGGACATCACGTCGATCTCGCCCTTCACGCCGGGGTTGAGGTACTGGTAGGGGCGGCCCCACGGATCGTTCGGTAACTTCTCGACGTAGGGCTTCCAGTTGATGGGCGCCGGCGCGGCGCTGGGTTTGCTCACCAGGGCCTGCAGGCCCTGCTCGCCGGTTGGATAGCGCTGGTTGTCGAGCTTGTAGAGCTTGAGCGCCTGCATCAGGTTATTGACGTCCGTCTTGGCCGCCGTGGCGCGCGCCTCGTCGGCGCGCTCCAGGACGTTGGGCACGATCAGCGCCGCCAGCACACCGATGATGACCAGCACCACCATCAGTTCGATCAAGGTGAAGCCGGCCTGGACGGCGCGGCGCAATGGAACGTGGAGATGCTTCATGGAATTTGGGAGTCCGATCGCTTCAATGATAATCGCCCGATGGTGAGCAATTCACATTACAGATGGGCCGTGGCCGGCACGACCTTTGTCTTGTGGGCCCTGGTGGCTGCCGGCGCCGTCTACTGGGGGATGAAATTGAATCCGCGTCCGTCGGGGCCTGCGGTGGCCGCGTCGGCTACCCGCGCGCCGCCCCCGGTCGATCCCGTGGCGCTGGCGCGCGTGCTGGGCGCCAGTCCCGCTGCCGCCGCGCCCGTGGCCAGCCTGGCCAGCCGCTTTGCCTTGCTGGGCGTGGTGGCCAACCGGTCGCGCCAGGGGGCGGCACTGATCGCCGTGGACGGCAAGCCGGCCAAGCCGTTTCGGGTCGGCGTACTGGTGGACGAGGGCCTGGTCCTGAAGTCCGTGGAAAGCCGGCGCGCCATCCTGGCGGCCAGCGCCGACGGTCCGCCGGTGGTCACGCTCGATTTGCCGCCTCGAAGATAGTCAGATGGGACGGCAGCAGACGAATCCCGCTGCCGCGCACGGGACGGGTCATGGCCGTTACGTACCGCCGAGCGCCATTGCCGCACCCAGATAGAAGGCAATCTCGCAGACCTGCTGCGTGGCGCCCAGCCCCTTGCCGGTCAAGCCCTTGAGCCGCCGGGCGAGCAGCCGCTGCATCCACAGCAGTGCCACGGCGCTTGCGGCCAGGCCCGCAATCACGAAAACCATCCCTTGGGCCAGCACAGCGGTGGCCAGCGCAACGGCGCACCACGCCGCCGCGATGGCCAGGTCGCGCGATCCGATGCGCTCGGCCAAGGGTGCGCCGTCGGAGCTGCCGACATCGCCCACCCGTGGCATGCCGCGCAACAGCAGCAGCGGCCAGAAGCGCGAGAGCACGTGCGCAGCCAGCAATGCCGACAGCACGGCTACCGGCGAGCGAGCGGCCAGCAGAGCCAGCATCGACACCTTGGCCAGCAGGACCAGGGCGAGGGCCATCGCGCCAAAGGCGCCAAGGCGCGAATCCCCCATGATTTCGAGCGCGCGTTCCGGCGTGGCGCCGCCGCCCAGGCCGTCGGCGGTATGGGCCAGTGCGGTTTCGTGGGAGCCGCCTGTCAGCAGCACCGTTGCAATGGTCGAGCCCACGGCGGCCGCCAGACCCGTGACATCGCTCTCGGGCAAGGTCAAGCCCAACAGCGCGAAGGCCACGCAGGCGACGATGCCCACCAGCCAGCCCACCCCCGGGAAATGAGCGGCGCTGGCACGCAGCATGTCGGGCGTGAAGCTTGCGCTCCGGGCGAGAGGGCCGGACACCGGCACGCGGGTGAACAGGCTCAGGGCGATCAGGTAATGGCGCAGAAAGCTCACTCACGCATGGTAGCGAACCGGCGGCGCTATCCCGCCAATGCTACGTTTGCAGGAACAACCGGTAGACCGGATTGTCGGTTTCCTCGACGTGTGGGTAACCCAGGGTGTCCAGGAACTCCTTGAACGCCTTGTTGTCCGCTTTCGGCACCTGCAGTCCCACCAGGATGCGGCCGTAGTCGGCGCCCTGGTTGCGGTAGTGAAAGAGCGTGATGTTCCAGCCGGGCCGCATGTGCGAGAGGAACTTCATCAGCGCGCCGGGCCGCTCGGGAAAGACGAAGCGCAGCAGCCGCTCATCGCGCGCGAGCGCCGAATGGCCGCCGACCATGTGGCGGATATGTTCCTTGGCCAGCTCGTCATGCGTGAGGTCCAGTGCGTCGAAGCCGTGGCGGCTGAAGTTGGCCGCGATCCTGGCCGACTCGCCCTTGCCGTGCGTGGTCAGCCC
>DATMBW010000209.1:0-4658 GCA_035559095.1 Ramlibacter sp. | reverse complement strand
CCTGGTGGACGACCTGCTCGACATGGCACGCATCTCCAGCGGCAAGGTGGACCTGAAGAAAGAGCGCGTGGCGTTGAAGTGCGTGCTGGACAGCGCGGTGGAATCCAGCATGACGCTGGTCAACGGCGCGGGGCATACGCTGGCGCTGGACTTCCGCGACGCGCACCTCGAGCTTGTCGCCGACCCGATCCGGCTGGGCCAGGTGGTGAGCAACCTCCTGAACAACGCGGCCAAGTACACGCCCAACGGCGGGCGAATCGAGCTTTCCGTGCGGCAGGAGGCGGGGCATGCCGTCATTTCGGTGGCGGACAGCGGCATCGGCATCGCGTCGGAGGCCCTGCCGCAGGTGTTCGAGATGTTCACGCAGGTGGGGCGCGACCGCGACCGCTCGCAGGGCGGCCTGGGCATCGGGCTCGCCCTGGTGCGCCGGCTGGTGGAACTGCACGGCGGCAGCGTCACGGCGCACAGCGCAGGCATCGGCCGGGGCAGCCGGTTCGAGGTGCGGCTGCCGCTGGCAAGCCAGGCCGGGCCCGCCCATCCTGCTGCCGCGCCGATGCCCGAGACACAGCCGGCCACGCAGCTGCGCGTGCTGGTGGTCGACGACAACGTGGACGCGGCCGAGAGCCTGGCGGAGCTTCTGGACCTGGCGGGCCATGCGACGCGCGTGGCGCACGACGGTGACCAGGCCCTGCTCGCTGCGCACGAGTTCCGCCCCGAGGTCGTGTTCCTGGACATCGGAATGCCGGGCAAGGACGGCTATGAAGTGGCCAAGGCCTTGCGCGGCAAGCCCGAGACCCGGCAGGCGGTGCTGGTGGCGCTGACGGGCTGGGGTGCGAAGGACGACCGAGACCGTTCCCGCAGCGCGGGGTTTGACCACCACCTGACCAAACCGGCCGGCATGGCCGCGGTTGAAGGCCTGCTGTCCAGGATGGCCGGCGCGCGCAGCGTGCGCTGAACAGCGCCTGGCGGGCCGCGCTTACCGCGGCTTTTTCGAGGGCTTCACCGTGCCCGTCACGCGGGGCGGCAAGCCGGTGTGCTGCGTCAGAATGCGGCCCTTGGCCGGCTGCGGCGAACCCGGTGAGATGCCGGGCCTGGCGCCCGGCGTCGAGTTCTTGCGCCGCGCGCTGTGGTAGCCGCCGCCGGTGATCGGCTGGAAGGCCGGGACGAGCTGGTGCCTGCCGCTGCCGATCAGGTCGGCGCGGCCCATCGCCTTGAGCGCTTCGCGCAAGAGCGGCCAGTTGTTGGCGTCGTGATAGCGCAGGAATGCCTTGTGCAGGCGCCGCCGCCGCTCGCCGCGCACAATATCCACCTCCTCGCTGGCACGGGTGATCTTGCGCAACGGGTTCCTGCCGGTGTGGTACATCGCCGTGGCCGTGGCCATCGGGCTGGGATAAAAGGTTTGCACCTGGTCGGCGCGAAACCCGTTCTTCTTCAGCCACAGCGCGAGGTTCATCATGTCTTCGTCGCTGGTGCCTGGATGCGCGGCGATGAAGTACGGGACCAGGTACTGCTTCTTGCCCGCCTGCGCCGAGTATTGCTCGAACAGCGTCTTGAACCGGTCGTAGTTGGCGATGCCGGGCTTCATCATCTTCGTCAAAGGCCCCTGCTCGGTGTGCTCGGGCGCGATCTTCAGATAGCCGCCCACATGGTGCTGCACCAGCTCCTTGACGTACTCGGGCGACTGGATGGCCAGGTCGTAGCGCAGGCCGGAGCCGATCAGGATCTTCTTGACGCCCCTCAACGCCCGCGCGCGCCGGTACATGTGGATCAGCGCGCTGTGGTCGGTGTTCAGGTTCTGGCAGACGCCCGGGTACACACAGCTGGGCTTGCGGCAGGCTGATTCGATTTCCGGGCTCCTGCAGCCGATGCGGTACATGTTGGCGGTGGGCCCGCCCAGGTCGGAGACGACGCCGGTGAACCCGCTCACCTTGTCGCGCATCTCCTCGATCTCGCGGATCACCGAATCTTCGCTGCGGCTCTGGACGATGCGGCCCTCGTGCTCGGTGATCGAACAGAACGTGCAGCCGCCGAAGCAGCCGCGCATGATGTTCACGGAAAAGCGGATCATCTCCCACGCGGGAATCTTCGTGGCGCCATCATGCCTGCCGTTCTCGTCGGCGTAGCTCGGGTGCGGACTGCGGGCGTAGGGCAGCCCGAACACATGGTCCATCTCGGCCGTGGTCAGCGGGATCGGCGGCGGATTGAGCCAGACGTCGCGGTCGCCGTGGGCCTGCACCAGCGCGCGGGCGTTGCCCGGATTGGTCTCCAGATGCAGCACGCGGTTGGCGTGCGCATAGAGCACCGGGTCGCTCTTGACTTGCTCGTACGACGGCAGCCGTATCACGGTTCGGTCGCGCGGCGGGGGTTTGCGCTTTTGTTCGAGCGCCGGATTCGCAACAAAAATCAGGGGCTGGCTCTCATTGCGGGCCGCATCGACAGGATGACTCGCTTGCGGTTTCTCCGCATCTTCGCGCGAGCACGTTGTCCCCCGCGCCGCCGCCTGCTCCGAGGTCGTCCGGTACGGATCGATGTGGTCTTCCGCGCGGCCGGGCGTATCGACGCTCGTGGAATCGACCTGGAACCAGCCCTCGGGCGTGGCGCGCCGGATGAAAGCGGTGCCGCGCACGTCGGTGATCTCATGCACCGGCTCTTTCGCCGCAAGGCGATGAGCGATTTCGACGATCGCGCGCTCGGCGTTGCCGTACAGCAGGATGTCGCACCTGGAATCCACCGCGATCGAGCGGCGGACCTTGTCGGACCAATAGTCGTAATGCGCGATGCGGCGCAGACTGCCTTCGATGCCGCCGAGCACGATGGGCACGTCCTTGAACGCCTCGCGGCAACGCTGGCTGTACACGATGGCCGCGCGATCCGGCCGCCTGCCGCCCTCGTCGCCGGGCGTGTAGGCATCGTCGCTGCGGATCTTGCGGTCCGCGGTGTAGCGATTGATCATCGAATCCATGTTTCCGGCGGTGACGCCGTAGAACAGGTTCGGTTTGCCCAGCGTCTTGAACGGATCGGCGCTGTGCCAGTCGGGCTGGGCGATGATGCCCACGCGAAAACCCTGCGCTTCGAGCGTGCGGCCGACCACGGCCATGCCGAAGCTGGGATGGTCGACGTAGGCGTCGCCCGTGACGATGACGACATCGCAGCTGTCCCAGCCGAGCCGGTCCATTTCGGCGCGGCTCATGGGCAGGAATGGCGCCGTGCCGAAGCGCTCCGCCCAATGCTTGCGGTAGCTGGTGATCGGTTTGGCGGCCCGCGGGAAAAAGGAAACGTCGACTGCAGCGTTCATGGGGGGCTCTGGGGAACCCGCGATTCTACGGTTCAAGCCCTCGGGCCGCGGACTATGGGGGTACTGCGACGGCGGCCGCGAGACTCCGCAGGACGCCTCAGACGCCGCTATCCGCCTCCGCCGCGCATTGGGCCTGGACGTTCGCGATCAGCGGCAGCACATCGTCGGCACGTTCGTAGCGCGCCATGAGCGACAGGCACACCATGGAAAGGAACAGCTGCGCCTTGTCCTCGCCCACGCAGGCCAGCGATTCGCACAGGGCCGAATAGCTGAGGTCCAGATCCTGGTCGGTCATCGGGCAAGTCCTTTGTTTCGCATGGCGCGCCTGTCCGAGGCTATCAGCCTCCGCTCGAATATCCAAGGCAGCCGCGCCGTGATCCGCCAATTCCGTCACGACTTCGGGCCGCGCGGCGTTGCCGCAAAGCAGCATGGGCACGCGGCGGAAGTGTAGGCTGTGGCCGTCAACCCCCAAAGGAGAAGCCATGCCTGAGTTCAGTACCTTGCGCATCGAGAAGGACGCGTCGCATCCCCGCGTTGCCCGGCTGCTGCTCAACCGTCCCGAGCGGTTGAATGCGATCGATGCCGCGACCCCGGGCGAAATCCGCGCCGCGATGGATTGGGCGAACGGCGAGGACGAGGTCCACGTCATCGTGGTCGAGGGCGCGGGCAAGGGTTTCTGCGGCGGCTACGACCTGACGCTGTTCGGCCAGGGCCGCATCGACCACCCATGCCAGCAGGAACGCCACCCCTGGGACCCGATGGTGGACTACGCCTGCATGAAGCGCAATACCGAGGATTTCATGAGCCTGTGGAAAAGTCCCAAGCCCACGATCGCCAAGGTGCACGGCTATGCGGCCGCCGGGGGCAGCGATATCGCCCTGTGCTGCGACCTGCTGGTCATGGCAGAGGATGCGCGCATCGGCTACATGCCCACGCGCGTGTGGGGCTGCCCCACCACGGCGATGTGGACTTATCGCCTCGGCCCCACGCGCGCCAAGCAATTGATGTTCACCGGCGACACGATCGACGGCAGGACCGCCGCGCAATGGGGCCTGGCCAACGAAGCGGTCCCCGCCGCCGAGCTGGAAGCGGCGACGCTGAAACTGGCGGCCCGCATTGCCGGCGTTCCGCGCAGCCACCTCGCCATGCACAAGCTGGTGGTCAACCAGGTGATGCTGGCAATGGGCCTGGAGCAAAGCCAGCAGATCGCCACGGTGTTCGACGGCATCACGCGCCACAACCCCGAGGGGCTGTGGTTCCGCCGTTACGCCCAGGCCGAGGGCTTCAAGGCGGCGGTGCAGTGGCGCGACAGTGGGCAGCCGATTCCCGAGGGCGACGAGGCGCGCGCGGCGATCCGCGCGCT